>DATATO010000001.1:0-10140 GCA_036268755.1 Mycobacteriales bacterium
GCCCGCATTACGGCCGACGGCACCTCGGGTTGGCCCGCCGAGCCGGGCAGATACCGACTGGTCGTGAGCCTGGCCTGTCCGTGGGCGCACCGATCGATCATCGTCCGCGGCATGCTGGGTCTCAGCGACGCGATCTCCCTGGCGGTCGTCAGCCCCATCCGGGATGACCGCGGGTGGCACTTCGGTGAAAATGAGCGTAGCGGCCGCGATCCGGTGTTAGGCATCGAGTTTCTCTCCGAGGCCTATCATGCGGCGGACTCGAGCTTTTCCGGCCGGGTTACGGTGCCGTGCATTGTGGATGTTGCCAGCGGACGGGTAGTGACGAACGACTACCCGCAGATCACATTGGATTTTTCCACCGAATGGGCGGCTCATCATCGGCCCGATGCCCCGCAGCTCTATCCGCGGCAGCTGCGGGAGGAGATCGACTACGTCAATGGTTTGGTCTACGCCGATGTCAACAACGGCGTCTATCGCTGTGGATTCGCGGCCTCGCAACAAGCCTATTCCCGCGCGTTTGAGCGGCTATTTTACCGACTGGACTGGCTCGAGGACCGGCTGTCCGCCCGGCGCTATCTGATGGGCGGCCAGATCACCGAGGCCGATGTCCGCCTCTTCACGACTTTGGTGCGATTCGACGCGGTGTATCACGGGCACTTCAAGTGCAATCGGCAGAAACTATCCGAGTTTCCGACCCTATGGTCCTACGCCCGCCAGCTCTATCAGACACCCGGCTTCGGCGATACGGTCGACTTCGACCACATCAAGCGTCACTACTACATGACGCATCCCGCGATCAATCCGACGCGCATCGTCCCGGACGGGCCCGACCCCGCCGGATGGCTCACGCCCCACGGTCGGGACGGTGTGTGAGGCCGGCCACGTGTCGTAGCCTTACAACCATGACTGACCCTCGCACCGAGCTCGTAGAACTCATCAAGCAGTTGGCCGTGGTTCACGGCCGTGTCGTCCTCTCCAGCGGCGCGACCACTGATTACTACGTGGACCTGCGCCGAATCACGTTGCACCACGCCGCGGCGCCGTTGGTGGGCACGGTGATGCGGGACCTCACCGCCGACTGGGACTACGACGTTGTCGGCGGTCTCACGCTGGGAGCCGACCCGGTGGCGGCCGCCATGCTGCACGCTGCCGCCGTCTCCGGCTCTGCGTTGGACGCCTGCGTGGTTCGTAAGGCCGGCAAGGCACACGGCCTGCAGCGTCGCGTCGAGGGACCGGACGTTGCCGGGCGGGCGGTACTCGCGGTCGAGGATACGTCTACCACCGGCGGGAGCGTGCTCACCGCGGTCGACGCACTTCGCGAGGCCGGTGCGTCGGTGGTCGGCGTCGCGGTCATCGTCGATCGCGGCGCTGGGGATGCGGTGCGCGCGGCCGGGTTGGAGTACCGCGCCGCCTACGATCGATCCGATCTGGGGCTTGAGTAGAGCATTTCTGGGCTGTGCAGGTGCCTCGCGGCGGTTCCCTCGGACATCGGGAGCTCCGCTGCCGCCTCGGCGCTGCGCAGGCTGATCCGGCACCACGACGCCGTTATGACGACCAACCAGCAGACGATGCTCGGCCCGATGCTTGCTCAGGCGAGAGCGTGGGGGCGTGGACAGGCCGAGCAGTCACGGCTGGAGTATGACGCTCGAACGATCCTTACCATCTGGGGGAGATCGCCCGGCCGCCGTCGGCGACAGCTGGGCCAGACAGCGCAACTCCTATTCAACCGTCCCACATGGAGACATTCATCTGTTGCTGGAGGGCGTGCCGCACGAGCTGCGAGGCAACTTGGCATAAGTTGTCAGAACGGTCCTCCACGGTTGTCGCTGTAGGCGGTACGTTGGTCTCAGTCGTACATGAAGCTGAGGGGTGTCGCCGTGCCAACCTGGGCCTGGATTTTGATCGCGGTAGCCATTGTCGTGATCCTGATCGTGTTACTCGTATCCGCCTATAACGGCCTGGTCCGGCAGCGAAACCTGGTTCAGGAGTCGTGGCGCCAGGTAGATGTCGAGCTGCAACGGCGGCATGACCTGATTCCCAACCTGATCGAGACGGTGAAAGGGTATGCCGCCCACGAGCGCGGGGTGCTGGTCAGCGTCATCGATGCCCGAAACAACGCGGTCAGTACGCGACGGGCACCGGGCACCGGCCCCGCGGAGCAGGCACAGGCAGAGTCATTCCTGCAGGCCGCGCTGGGACGGCTGTTTGCGCTGGCCGAGGCTTACCCGGACCTGAAGGCGAATCAGAACTTCCTGGCGCTACAAGGCCAGCTGGCCGAGACCGAGGACCGGGTCGCGGCCGGACGCCGCTACTACAACGCCAACGTTCGAGTCATGAACACCAAGGTCGAAACCTTCCCCACCGGCATCGTGGCCGGTATGTTTCGGTTCCACCGGGCCGAGTACTTCGAGGTGCGAGACGAGCAGACCCGCGCCGTTCCCGTCGTTGACTTTTCCGGTGTGGGAGGTTCCGGTGCGGGGACCGGCCTCGCGCCGGCGCAGCCCCCCACCGCGCAGTATCCGCCTGGGCAGCTTCCACCCAGCCAATTCCCGCCGCCGCCCCCGGGGCCGGGGCAGACGCCGCCGGACCTGCCACCGATGATCTAGCGCTCACGTAGATATGCCCCCGTTGGGCTCCCAACGGGGGCATATCTATAAAACCGGAAAGACTAGCGCCCGGAGGGAACCTTCTCGGGTGCCTTGGTTGCTGCCGCGGACCCGGAGGCGAGCTGGGCCTTCGCCCGTCGTTTGGAGCGGAGCTCCCGAACGACCTCGATGAAGATCGGCAACAGCGAGATCAGGATGACGATTGCCACCACCGGAAGCAGGTATTTGTCGATTGCGCCGGTCGGGATCGAGTCCCCCAGGAAGTGTCCGGCGAGGATGACCCCGTCAGTCCACAAGATCGCGCCGAGGGCGTTCCAGAACAGGAACGTTTTGGCCGGCATCTCGAGCACGCCCGCGAGCGGGTTAAGAAAGGTGCGGACGATGGGGATGAACCGCGCCAACACCACGGCCTTGGCGGGACCGAACTTTTCAAAGTAGTGCTCCGCCTTTTCCACGTAGGTGCGCTTGAACAGCCGGGACTCGGGGCGGTCGAACATCGACCGACCGAACTTCACGCCGAGGAAGTGCCCGAGCTGGGCGCCGATGATGGCGAGGATCGGCGCGCCGATCAACAGCGTCGGCAGGTTCAAAGCCTTACCTACCAGGTGATCGCCCACCCCGGAGGTCGCCACCCCGGCCAGAAACAGCAGGGAGTCCCCGGGCAGGAAGAACCCGAGGAGTAAACCGGTCTCGGCGAACAGCACCAGCCAGATGCCAACGACACCGAAGGTGCTGATCAGATCCTTGGGATTGAGGGGGTTGAGCGCGCTGTGGTCGATGCTCTCGCGCACCGAATGAAGTCCTTGGCTTATCTGCACATATTGAGGCTACCCGACGAGGCCATACCCGAGTTGCCCATGGCCAGCGCCCTTGCGGGATACTGCGAAAGACAGACTTAGCCGTCGATCGATAGCTGTAGGAGCAGAGAGAATGCCTATCGCCACCCCACAGGTGTACGCCGAGATGCTGGATCGCGCGAAGGCCGGATCCTTCGCCTATCCGGCGATCAATGTGAGCTCCTCGCAGACCCTCAACGCGGCCATCCGCGGATTCGCCGAGGCCGAGAGCGACGGCATCGTCCAGGTGTCGCACGGCGCGGCCCAATACCTGTCCGGCAGCACTGTCAAGGACATGGTCACCGGAGCCACCGCGCTGGCCGCCTTCGCGCATGAGGTCGCCCAGAACTACTCGGTGAACATCGCGCTGCACACCGACCACTGCCCCGCTGACAAGCTGGAGGGTTTCATGCGCCCGCTGGTGGAGATCAGCGTTGAGCGGGTCGCCGCCGGCCAGCTGCCGCTGTTCCAGTCGCACATGTGGGACGGTTCCGCCATTCCGCTCGGTGAGAACCTGCGGATCGCGCAGGAGTTGCTGGAGCGTTGCCGCAAGGCCAACATCATCATGGAGCTCGAGGTTGGCGTGGTCGGCGGCGAGGAAGACGGCGTCGACAACGAGATCAATGACAAGCTCTACACCTCCGCCGACGACTACCTGAAGACGATCGACGCGCTGGGCAGCGGCGAAAAGGGCCGTTACCTGCTCGCTGCGACCTTCGGCAACGTTCACGGCGTGTACAAGCCGGGCAACGTCAAGCTCAAGCCGTCGATCCTCAAGGAGGGTCAGGACGTGGTGGCCGCCAAGCTGGGTCTGCCGGCCGGCTCGCAACCGCTGGACCTGGTCTTCCACGGCGGCTCGGGCTCGCTACTCAGCGAGATTCACGAGGCGCTGGACTATGGCGTGGTAAAGATGAACGTCGACACTGACACCCAATACGCCTTCACCCGCCCAATCGCCGACCACATGTTCCGCAACTATGACGGCGTGCTCAAGGTCGACGGCGAGGTCGGCGACAAGAAGGCCTACGACCCCCGGGCTTACGGCAAGGCCGCAGAAGGTGGCATGGCGCAGCGCGTGGTCAAGGCCTGCCAGAACCTACGTTCGGTCGGTACCGCAATCGGGAAGTAGCCGTTTAGTTCCATGGAGGCCGTGTCGGGGGCTTACTGCCCCGGACGTCGCCCTTTAGCTATTCGGGATCTTGCCGCATTGGCGAGGGTTCGTGGCTGTATTTCCAGGTAGGCATGGCGAGGCCGCCGTTGGTGGTCCAGTCGTTGCCCTCCGCGAGCGGGAACCGGTCCCGCACCTGGAGTGCCGTACCGAAGTATTCCTCAAGCCGGTTGCGGTCCGCGGCGCCGGCGAGCATGTCGAGGGCCTGATCCAGGTCTTCGTCGGACCGCCCACTGAAGTAGGAGCCTAGGTTGCCCGCCTCCATGATCCCCGGGCCGCCGCCTGTGACGACAAGCATGCCGCTGCGGCCGGCATCTCTTGCGAAGAAGAAGGTCCTTCGCGTCCGCGCCGAGCAGGCACCTGGAACGCTATTACAGCCGATGGCCCTGCAGTGGAAGTTTTAACTACAGTGGCGTGGACCACATAGACGCGGGCAGACTGGGCAAGTCAGGATGTCCCTATGCAAACAGCAAAAAACCTTCTTGCACCTCCGCCCGTGCTACTTCCCTCACACCCCGAGGAACAGGAGACACTGGAGGCCGTTCAAGCAGGCACGACGCAGCTCACCGACGCTGCCGCACGATTCCCCGCGGAGAGCTTTATCTGGGCACAGCTTGCGGAACAGGCCCAAGACCGCCACGAGTTCATCGCGGCCTACGCCTATGCGCGCACCGGGTACCACCGGGGTCTGGACGCGTTGCGCGCCAACGGTTGGAAGGGACACGGTCCCGTTCCGTGGTCGCACGAGCCCAACCGCGGCTTCCTCCGGTGCGTGGCGGCCCTCGTCCGCGCGGCCGCGGCCATCGAGGAATCGGCTGAGGCCACCCGATGCACCCAGCTGTTGTTCGATTGTGACCCTGCCGCCGCCGAACTCTTGGTCTAAATTTAGCCAGTCTCGGATTTGTGGCTAAAAAACCGACGGCGGTTAGCCACAAATACCGAATTCCTACAGCGCCGCGGCCACCCGTTGCGGGATGTCGGCGAACTGCGACGCAAAGGTGTTGCCGGGGCACTCCGTCGCCGCCCAGTCGCGGTGCCGCTGGATGCTACGGATTGCCCGCTTGGCACCGCTCACCGGATTTACATAGGTGATTCCGCCGGTGGGGTCGATGTCGCACAGTTTGCAGAGTGCCGTGGCGATCCGCACTAGCGTCTCCAGCGCCTGAGGGGTCGGGCTTGCACTGGTGAAATCGCCCATCAGGCAGATCCCGATGTTTCCGGCATTGAAGCCCGCGACATGAGCTCCAATCACGGCCTTGGGATGCTGACCCCGTATCGGCACCGAAGCAAAGACGGGGAAGAGGTCGTTATCGCCGGAGTGCCTCCCCTCGTAGAGGTTTCCCTCCGGGTCGATCAGCAGGTGATATCCAATGTCGCCCCACCCACGGTCGATGGCCTGAAAACGATAAATGCCCCGCATGGCGGCCTTACGGTCGCCGCCCACACTGAGCATCTCGGCCGTGTGATGCACCGTGATCGCCTGGACCGGCTGGAACTCGTCGGGAAACAGGTTCTTGCCGGCTTTGTCGAACCGCAGCGACTCGTCCGCTCCCCAGCCCGCTCGGGTGAAGAATTTGGTTCCCGGCTGCCTGTGATATTCCGGCAGCGTCGTGTAGGGAATCGCAAACCGACTGCTCTTGGGACCGGTGGTCGTGTCGATAGTGACCACGTTGGCGGCCTGCGTTCCGCCGGGAAGGTCGAGCTGATAGCCGGTGGTCCCGGGTACGGCGCGTAGCAACTCGGTGGAGGTATCCACCGGCCTGTCGTCGCGACCATGACTCGACAACTCCAATAGCTGCCAGTCGCTGAGACCATTTGGCGTTTCGAATCGGATCCTGCCCGCCTGCGGAACTTTCTGATCGAATCGCACGCCGACATAGTCCACCGGTCCACTCGTTGGAACACGCTCGCGACCGGCGCGCGTCTTGCGTGCCACTGTCGTTGGAGTGGTGATCGTCTGCTTGCCGGAATCACCGGATCCGGTCTCGCCGCCGAGGGTATCGGCGATAGCGGGAAGGCCTCCGGCCAGCAGTGCAGCCGATACGGTGGCGGTGGCTCCGGTTAGGATTTGTCGTCGAGTAGGCATGGGGGCTCAGTTTCGTTGATATGCATGTCTTTGAGCTGTACGGTCGTTGGGTCGTAAGCATTACACCGTAGGATTTGCCACCGATCTATCCCGATCGCTGCCCTCGGCGAAATTCTTTCTTGATATAGCACTTAGGGGTTCTGACTCAGGACCCTAGAGTTCGGCGTACATGGCGCGCCACCAACATTCGGCCATTTTCTCGTAGCCCTGTTGGTTGGGATGGATCCCGTCCACCAGGTCTGCGTTGGTCAATGCCGAATGCTGGTCCACCACGCTAACCTTTTCACCACGTTTGGCATGTTCTGCCACCATCGGCGGGATTGCCCGGTTCAGCTGCTGCAGCCGGGCATCGTTTTGTCCGGAGGGCACGAGTAGCGCCACATAGAGATGCGCGGCCGGGGCGGCGGAGGTGATGTGGTCGATAAGCCGCGCGAGCCGGGCCGGGGCAAGGCTCGGCAACTCCCCGTTTTCCCAGAAATTATTGGTTCCGATATGCAGCAGAATCACATCGGGCCGGTAGGTATGCACCCACTGTGCCGCGTACTGGTCCAGCTGCTGAATGGTCCAGCCTGGGTGGCCCTCGTGATCTGGATCGGGCAGATTCGCGTTTTGCCCGTTGCGCTGACTCCCGACGAAATCAATGGCTTGCCCGCCCCGCTGAGCGAGTTGCCACAGGCGCGTTCGATAGCCACCGGGGAATTGCAGACCGTCGGTGATTGAGTCTCCCAGCGGCATGATCCGCAGCGGGCGACCGTCTGTACCGCTGCCGTCGGCGGCAGCTTTATCGGTCCGACCCAGCTGTAACGAAGAGTTAGATGTCACGGCCGCGATGCTGACGAGGGTGAGGCTCGAGACCAAGATGATAAGCAGCCTGGCGAACTGAGCTATTTGCCTCTCGTTCACCGGGTTCACTTATTAAACTTTAGCCCGACCAATTTCTGATCAACGGAAGACCGGTGAACTCAAAGGCCTTCGGCGACACCGCTGGCAATCCTCAACCATGCTTCCCGGCTGGCGTTGCTGATGTTCTCGTATCGGATGGGTTCCCCGGAATCGATGATCGGTTCGTACGGTGCGATCAACACCGAGCGGGTACGTGCCGAGAAGTGCCGCTCGATCGCCGGCAGGTCCAGCCCTCGGCGGCTCGGCGGCATGGAAACCACCGTTACCGCGTGCCGCACCAGCGACGAGCGACCGGTCTGTTCGAGATGGTCGAGCATGCGTGCCGCGGTCTCCGCGGAGTCGCCGCGGGCGGACATGGTGACCATCAGTTGGTCGGTCTGGTCGATGGCCGCCTGCCAGTTTTCGGCCCGGACGTTGTTACCGGTGTCGACGATGATCAGCTTGTAAAACCGGCTCACGACCTCCCGGATTTGCTTGAACGCTGATGCGGTGAGCATTTCGCCGGCGGTCGCCGACTCGTCGGAAGCCAACACGTCGAACATAGCCTCGCCCTGCGACCGGACGAAACTCGATAGGTCACCGACCTTGCCACCTGGTCCGAGGAAGGTGTCCAGCGACTGGAGTACGTCCCGAACGGTGTGGGCATGGAAGTCGGGTTGGGCCCGCATGCCTAACGTGCCCTGGGTTTCGTTGTTGTCCCAGGCCAACACGTACCCACCACGGTTTTGACCGAAGGTCATGGCCGTCATAAGGCTGGCGACGGTCTTACCGGCGCCACCCTTGGGATTTACTACCGTGATCTGCCGTAATCCACCAAAATTACGGCGGACCTTAGCGACATACTCGCGGTGCTCCTCTTCTCTCTTCGACATCGGCGGCGCGAAGATACCGAAGGTCAGCCGCTTGACCAGGCCGGGCAAGCCCATGGTGGCCTCGGGCGTCTGCGGCTTGTGGGCACGTCGGGCGGCGAACTCCTCTGCCGTGGGAACGAATCGACCCGGAATGTTCTGCGGCACCATGTATGAACTGTTTTGCCCGGGAACGTTGAGCTGCCCGCCCCCGGTACTGCTCGGCTGGTGGGAGCCGCGTTCGAACTCCGCCGGCGGGGCGGTCATGGGCAGCGAGCTTTCCTGCGGCGGCTGTGCCGCCGAGAAGTCGGCCTGCCGCGGGGGCTCCTGCGTGCCGTACCGCTCTCCGAGCGGGTACTGCTGTTGCTGCGGCGCGGGCGCCGGGTACTGATGTTCCAGATAACCCGAGGGCTGCTCGGCATAGCCCTGCGCCGTTTCGCCGTAGCCATGCGGGCCGGTCTGGTAGCCCGCGGGTTGCTCGGCCGGCTGAGGGGCTTCGTAGCCCTGGCCTGGGTCCTGGACTGCCGCGCCGTGCGTGGGATCGAAGGGGACCTGCTGCGAGTAACCGGCGGGGAAGGCTGAATATTCGTTTCCGGGCTGCTGATAGACCTGTTGCTGCTCCGGCTGGTAGCCCCGCCCAGCGTCGTACTGATATCCCTGCGCCGCATCGGCCTGGTATCCCTGGCCGAGGGGTTGCTGGTAGGCCTGCCCGGGGTCGGGCTGGTAGCTCGGCTCGGGTTCCGGTAGGTAGCCCTGGCCCTGGTCGGGCTGGTAGCCCGACCCCTCCGACTGATATCCCTGCGGCGGTTCCGGTTGGTAACTCGGCGTCGGCTCGGCGACGTACTTCTGCTGTGTCTCCGGCTCGTATCCCTGTGGCTCGGCGTACTGCTGCTCCGAGTACTGCGGGGTCATGTACGTTGCCTGGTCGTCCCAGCCCGCCGGCTGGCTGTAGTTCTCCGGCACCTGGTAGGTCGGCTGTTCGCCGAGATAGCCCGGCTGCCCCTGGTCGTGCTGATACCCGGTGCCTTCCTCGGGCGGTGTGGCCTGCTCAGAGGCCTCGGCGTACTGCTGCGCGTATTCGGAGGTGATCATCGTGGTGGGAGCATCGCCGTCTGCGTCCACCGCGGGCTGGAGCTGCGGCTCGGTACCCTCCTGCCCCAGGATGGGCTGCTCCGTCGGTGTGTCATCGGCCGGCTCGGCGGTCTGCCCGCTCGGCGCCGTCGAATGGTCGTCGGCCCTGGGTGGAAGCATCGTGGTGGCCTGGGCGTCGTCGAAATGATCCTCCGGCGGGTTGGCCGGGAGCATTGTGGTTTCCTGTGCGTCCTGTTCATCCTCTTGTGGGGGGAACGAGGCAAAGGTCTGATTGCCGTGCATCGTCGTGCTCAGACCCTCGTCGTGGAGGTCGCTGAGCGCCGTCCCCGGCGGCCCATAGGTCTCGGCCTGCGATTCACCCTTGGCGAGAGTTCCCCATTCATCCGGGGTTAGCTGCGTGGTTTGGTCGTCGGTGACATCGCCGATATAGGCGTCTTCCGGTTTGCTACCGGCTCGGGCCAGGTCCACCAGTTGGGTAGCCTGATTGTCATCGTCGGAAACCAGCGGTGTGCTGAATACGTCGTCCGCATCGTCTTCCGGCGAGGTCTGGGCCTCGTGCGTCATGCGTTGATAGACGGTGCGCTGATCGTCGAAGTACGCA
>DATATO010000002.1:0-3230 GCA_036268755.1 Mycobacteriales bacterium
GGCGGCACGACACCGTGCTGCAGCGACAGGACCGCCTTGATCAGACCGATCACCCCGGCTGCCGACTCGGTATGGCCCAGGTTGCTTTTGACCGATCCCAATAGACAACGGTTGTCGACCCCGTATACCCGCGCCAAGCTTCGATACTCGATCGGATCGCCGACCGGGGTGCCGGTGCCGTGCGCCTCCACGACGCCGATCGTGTCGGCGTCTACGCCCGCCGCCGCCAACGCGGATCGGTATACCGCGGCCTGCGCGTCCGACGACGGCATGGTGATTGTCTCGGAACGACCATCCTGGTTGGCGGCTGTGCCGCGCACCACGGCCAAGATCCGATCTCCGTCAGCCTGCGCATCCGAAAATCGCTTGAGCACCACCACGGCGCACCCCTCGGAACGCACGAATCCGTCTGCTGCAGCGTCGAACGGACGGCAATGACCAGTGGGTGAGAGCATGCCCTGAGCGGATGCCGACGCACTCGCCGACGGATCCAGCAAGAGCGCACACCCGCCGGCCAGAGCGAGGTCAGTCTCGCCGCATTGCAGGCTGCGGCAGGCCATGTGCACCGCCAACAGCGCCGACGAACACGAGGTATCCACGGTGATCGCGGGGCCCTGCAAGCCGAGCGCGTAGGCAGTCCTCCCGGAGGCCATGCTGTACGCGGTTCCGGTAAAGCCGTATGCGTCCTCCAACGCGCCGGCTTCACGGCTGAACAGCACGTAGTCGTGGTGACAGATCCCCGTGAACACACCCGTCGAAGAACCTGCCAGCGCCGACGGATCCAAACCGGCGTGTTCGAGCGCCTCCCAGGATGCCTCCAGCAGCACCCGGTGCTGGGGATCGATCGCGGCTGCCTCCCGCTCCCCGATACTGAAAAATTCGGCATCGAACCCGGCAACGTCGTCCAGGAACGCGCCCCACTTCGATAGCGACCGACCAGGAACCCCGGGGTCGGGGTCGTAGCACTCGTCGGCGTCCCACCGGTCGGCGGGAATTCCGGTGACCAGGTCCTGGGCTCCCAGCAATGCCTCCCATAGCCGTTCCGGGGAGTCGATCCCACCAGGAAGTCGGCAGGCCATGCCGATGACAGCAACCGGAGTGCTGAGTGTTTGGCTCACGTCCGTCTGCCCTTCTCCGCCCGAGTAGCCGCTGACCGGCTCTTGTGACTGCGTTGATGAATTCCTGACACCGTCATCCGCCAGGAGGGAAGCGCGGTATCGCGAGGAAGTTGCTTGCCGATATGGGGCCGACGCCACCGGCTTGACCGGCCTGGCCAGCCATGCCCGCAGCGGGCAACCCCGGTGCACCGGTCGAGACCGCGGGGGCGGCGTTCAGGCTGGCGCTCGTCAACGCTGTCGCGCCGGGGTCCAGCGCCTGCGTTGGGGCTGCCGCAGCCCAACCCGGCGGCACGGACAACCCGCCGACCGATGCGGCATTACCCGCACCGGCCGACACCGGCGCGTCCACGAACCCGCCCATACCGAACGGACCCAGGCCCGGGAACAGCTTGTTCGACGCACGAAGGACGTTGCCGGCGTCTGCCAGATTTTTCAGTGTGTTTATCGTGTTCCTGGCCCCGGTGGCGTATCTGACACCGCTCACCGAAGTCGTCACCTCCGTTCGCACCAAACTCAGCGGCGACGCGGGATCCACCAGGTCCGAGGGCACTGCCAGCAGAGAAGACGGCGACGTCAGCTCCTGCAGCGAGTTGGACACGGGGGCGGTGAGCTGGGCCAGCATCGAAGTCTGCTGCACTGAGCCGGCCGGGCTGGCAACCGCATGGGCGACGGCGGCGCCCTGCTCGATCAGTCCCGCGGGGTTGGTGGTCGTCGGTGGTGGGCTGAAGGGCGTCAAGGTCGAGGCTGCCGTCGAGGCGCCGGCGTACCCGTACATGGCGCTGGCGTCCTGCGCCCACATCTCGGTGTAGTGCGCTTCGGTGGCAGCGATCGCAGGGGTGTTTTGTCCGAGGAAGTTCGTCGCGATGAGCGACATCAGCAGGCTTCGGTTGGCGGCGATCACCGGCGGCGGTACATGCATCGCGAATGCCGCCTCGTACGCCGCCGCCGCAGCCTTGGCCTGGGCGCCCGCCTGCTCGGCTTGGATGGCCATGGCACGCGTCCATGCGGCGTAGGGGGCCGCGGCAGCCGCCATCGACAACGCAGTCGGGCCCATCCACCACGAGGCCAGCCCCGACAACACGGCGGAGTAGGAGGCCGCCGCCCAGCTCAGCTCACTGGCCAACCCGTCCCATTCCGCTGCCGCACCCATCATCGGCCCCGAGCCCGGTCCCGAATACATTCGGCCGGAATTTATCTCCGGCGGTAACGCCGCGAAATCCATCACTCCCCCACCCCCGGCTCAGCCGGGATCGGACGCCTCAGCGGCTCCGATGCCGAGTGGGCGCTCATCGCCTGGTACACGTGCGCCGGCCGGACGAGCTATGTCGCGGCGAGCACCGAAACCCTACGGCCCGCGGTGGCCCGCATGGCCGACATTGCCTGGCAATTGCCTTAATTCACTGTTGATATTCCCTAATAATTACCTGTGAATGCATTTCAATTTTTCTTCCTTTTATTTTTGAATTCGTCGCACTCAAGCTAAGGCTAGCTTTGGGTGGCGACCGCCGCTGGGCGACGTCTGCGGGTTCCGAGGCTCTTGAAATTTAACCTCCGTGAAGACGCGGTGACACCTCGACTCGACGCATGGATCGCCACCCTGGCCGATCCGGAAGACCTGGCGCGCGGGCAGGAGGTGTACCCGGTAGCGGGAGCTGGCTACGCCGCCTTGCAGCGCCAGCTCAGTGAGGCGAATGGCAAGGTTGCTGCATTGATCACCGCAGTGGAGTCTGGTGTGGCCGTTGAGGACTTGACCGCTGCACTGCGTCGCCGCACCGCCGAGCGCGACGAGCTGAAGGCCCGTCTTGAGCGAGCCGAGAGACCCTGCGCCATGTCGGCCGCACAGATCAGCGAATTGGTCGAGGAGTTGGGCGGGTTGTCAGCGGTGCTTGGTGAGGCAACCGGGGCGGAACGCGCCCAGGTGTACGCGAGCCTGGGTCTGCGTCTTGACTACGATCCGGACCAGCGGCAAATAAAGGCGACCGCTGACCTTAGTCGTGTCGCCGGATGTGTCCGAGGGGGTGTGTGGGTTCACGACATAGGTGACAGATGAGTCGCGTCATGGGTGACATCAGCGATGACCGGTGATGAGTCGGGTCATAGGTGACAGTCATG
>DATATO010000003.1:0-6146 GCA_036268755.1 Mycobacteriales bacterium
AGCCCCATGGCGTAACCGGTGGCATGGAGCGTTTGACTACCGATCACGATGGTGTAGAGGTGGAAGTTGTGTTCCTCGGCGGACCACGAGCAATGGTCGATCCCTCGGAACATCTTCAGAATGTCGACGTGATTCACTCCCCGGCACCAGGCCACGCCGTGCTCGCGGTAGCTCGGGAACACCACATCCTGCGAGGCCAGGGCCCTGCCGGAACCGATCTGTGCCGCCTCTTGCCCTAGCAGCGAGGCCCAGAGGCCGAGCTCGCCCTGACGCTGTAGCGTCGTCGACTCGGCGTCGAGCCTGCGCACGATGACAAGATCGCGGTACAGGTCGCGGTATTCGTCCTCGGTGAGGTCTACCGAGTATTCTGCGTGCTCGCGGTACTGCCCTGTTGGCGTCAGGAGCTGAACAAAGGAATCGGCTTCTGCCGTGCTGTCGGCCATATCAATAGCATGGCAGAAGCCGAATTCATCCGCGTGCGATCCCGCCTGGGATCTCGTCATCGGCAGGTTGCGCTCCGCGCAGCTCTGCCGTGCAACATTTGACCGATCCGCCGCCTTTACGCAGCTCAGATAGGTCGACACAGACTGGCTCGAAGCTGCGACCGGCCAGCTCCTTCTCGAGATGAGTCGCACCAACCGGCATGACGACGTGGTGACCGTCACTGACCGCGTTGAGTCCGAATGCGCCGGCATCGGATTCGGTTGCGATGACCGCATCCGGGAAGAGATGCGTCAATATCCGCTGGGAGGCCGCCGAGAAGGCCTTGGGGAAATAGGCGATGTTGTCGTCATCGAGCACGAACAAGGCCATGTTAAGGTGATAGAAACGCTCGTCAACCAGGCGCAGGCTCACCACCGGACGCGAAAGCGCCTCAGAGATTTCGGGATGGGCGGCGGGGTCGGTGCGGAATCCGTAACCGGCAAGGATCAGTCCCCGGCCGGCCACAAAGGCCATGTCGCCCTCGCCCTCATTCATGTGCGTCGGTATGACGGGCGAAGGCCAGCCGTGCTCGGCGTACCAGGCTCGATGGACCGGAGCCTCGGCCACCCGCTGCGGGTACCGAAACCTCGCACCGACGACCGACCCGGCCACACTGAACGCGCCGTTAGCGGCGAAGACCATGTCCGGCAGGCCAGACACCGGCTCTAGAAGCTCTACCCCGTGACCGAGCTGAATATAGGTATCCCTGAGGGTGCTCCACTGTCGCATCGCAAGGTCGCGATCCACCGTGCTCGAGGGGTCCATCCATGCATTGATCGCATAGGTGACATCGAAATAGGTGGGGGGGCACATGAGGTAGCTACGCACGGTAAGAACGCTACTCCGGCCCTAACGCCGGAGCGCGATGGCGCCCGAGCGCCGAACCGCTGCCAGATGACGGGCACGCTACCGTCATCGCATGGACCTGGCCTTCCTCCGTGACCATCCTCATGTGATACCGGAGATGGTGCGCCACCAACGTATCCGTGTCGCGGAGATAGACCGAGACGCTTATACACAGGCGCATCGTCAGCTGTGGACACTCGATGACGGCACATCGCTGTTCGCCAAGCTTCAACAGAACCCGCCGCCCGGGCTGTTCGCCGCGGAGGCACAGGGGCTGCGTTGGTTGGCCGACAGGGAGGGTCCGCGATTGCCTACCGTCATCGCGGTGCTCGAGGACATGCTCGTGCTGGAGTGGGTGCCGCCCGGAAAGCCGACCCGGCGCGGCGCCCGCCAGTTTGGCCGGCAGCTGGCTCTCATGCACCGATCGAGCAGCGCCGAACAGTTCGGAGCCCCAACCGGGAGCGACCCATCCCGCCGCGGATATGTCGGACAACTACCGCTAGACAACTCGCCCCACGAGGACTGGGCGGAGTTCTTTGTCACCCGCCGGTGCCTGCCATACCTCCGACGGGCCGCGGACAGCGGGACATTCGACTCGGCGCAGGTGGCGGAGCTGGAAAGGGGCCTGAATCAGATAGGCACATGGGGGACGGATGAGCCGCCCGCGCCAATCCACGGTGACCTGTGGGCGGGCAACGTGCACTATGACTCACAGGGATCGGCATGGCTGGTGGACGCCGGCGCCGCCCACTACGGACACCGAGAGACCGACCTCGCGACGTTGCAGCTGTTCGGGGCCCCGTTCAGCGAGGACCTGTTCGCCGGGTACGGCGAGGAATACCCGTTAGCTGCGGGCTGGCGCGAGCGAGTACCGGCTCATCAGCTTCACCTGTTGCTGGTGCACGTGGTGCTCTTCGGCGGCGACTATGCGGCTCAGGCCCTGCGCGCGGCTCAGGCCCTGGGATGAACCTAGGCCCGTCTTCGGGTATCTAGCTGTAGCACTATAAATGCGAATATTTTCCGATTGGTCGGCCGGAATTCGAGTCGTCAGGCGGCCTAGGACCTCGGTGACGCAGAATAGAGCAATATGAGCCCATATCAGCGGCGCGGATAGTGAGGAAGAACCACGCATGAAGTTACTGATCCTGGTGAGCGCCGGCATCCTGGTGGTGGGCGTCGCTGCGTGGTTTCTCACCGTGTTCAACCGTCTGGTGAAGCGCCGCAACAACGTCGAGGCCTCCTGGGGTCAGATCGACGTTCAGCTGGTTCGACGCCACGATCTGATCCCCAACCTGGTCGCCACAGTACAGGGATATGTCGCCCACGAGCGGGCCACACTCCAGGCGGTGACAGCGGCCCGGGCGCAGGCGATCACGGCAAGTGGGCCGGCCGGACGAGGCGACGCGGAGGCCGGCCTCACCGGAGCGCTGCACGGGTTGTTCGGGCTCGCGGAAGCATACCCGGACCTTAAGGCGAGTCAAAATTTCCTGGCGCTACAGCATGAATTGGCCAACACCGAAAACCGGATCACCTACGCCAGACAGTTCTATAACGACGCGGTGCTGGGACTCAACAACCAGGTGCAGTCGTTCCCCAGCATGATCGTCGCCGGCACCGCCGGTTTCAAGGTGCATGAGTACTTTCAGGCCGGACTGGATGCTAGGGCGCCCGCAAACGTACGCTTCTGAACTTGATAGGAGAGCCGAATGGCCAAAGAGCACTCGCTCACCCAATGGTGGGGCTCGGCCGACCTGTCGTGGGATTCATTGTGGACGGTGACAATCGTCCTCGCAGTGGTGCTGATCGTGTGGTTCATGGGACTGGCCGCCCTGGCGTACGGCACCCGGGCCGGTTTCGTCATCCCGACGGCGGCAAGCCAAGAGCTCGGCGGGGAGACACCCGCGTTGGCGCACCTGGTTGCCAACCGTTGGGAGTGCACCGAGGAGGCGGCGGAAGCCACGTTTATGGACCTTGCCGCCCGCGGTTACCTGGAGATCAAGGGCGTCGGGCAGGGGCCGGAACAGGCCGTTTGCAGCGTCAAGGACTCCTGGCCGCCCGACCTGACCCCATACGAGCGAACGGTGATGAGCCGGGTGGAACAGGTGGCAGTTTCCGGTAGCGTTCCACTGCCGGCGCTCGCGCACGGCTCCCCCGAGGCCGCGGAGTGGTGGCTTCGAGGCTTTCGAATTCAGGTCATCGACCATGCCCGTTCGCTCGGGATTTCACGAAGCCGAATCTCAACTACCGCGCGCGTCGGCTTGGTCAGCGCGGCAGCGGTGCCGAGCCTCATCGTGGGGATCGTCGCGGCGCGCAGCTTCCACCATTTTCTATTTGCGATGCTGGGCTTGGGCGTTTTCGCCCTACTCTCGGCCAGCGCCTGGTGGATCAAGGGAGAGCGCGACACCGAGCTCGGCCGGCAGGTGGCCGCCCGCTGGTTGGGCATGCGTGAGTATCTGGAGTTGCATCCCTCGTTTACGGAGATGGCGCCGACCGGCGTGGTCATGTGGGGGCGCTATGTGGCCTATGCCGCGGCGCTGGGCGTGGCCCGTCAGGTGCTCAAGGTTTTGGAGCTGGGGCCCGGCGACGATCGCAAGGCGTGGTCGGCCTACGGCGGCACGTGGCGGAAGGTGAGGGTGCGGTATCCGCGCTGGCCATTTTGGGGTAACCGCCCCTCTCGCGCCATCGCCTCAGGTATCGGCTGGCTGGCATGGGCCGCGGCCGTGATTTTTCTGGTGCGGGGGTGGCTCTCGCAGGACTGGGTGTTACCGCTGACCGTGGCCGTGAGTGGCATAGCGACCGCAGTGGGCCTAGCAAAGCTCGTCCTGGGCTTCCTCGACCTGGTCATGCCAATGCGGCTCACGGGGGTCGTGCTGCGGGTGCGAGAGCGGAAGCAGTTTCGGCCGTTCGCCCGACGTTATCTGGCGCAGCGCACTCGAATGTACCTCGCGATGGACAACGGATCTCAGGACAAGGCCCGGGCCTGGGTACTGGCACCTGACCTTCGGTACACCGCCAGTGAGGGGGATCTGGCCCGGGTCAAGGTGGGGCGCTTCTTCGGTCATGTCCGCGACTATGAGCGGATAAAGAGTAGTTGGGAGTGGCGGGCCGAGGAGGGGCGGAAAGCTGAACCGCTGGCTGCCAAACCCATGTTCCGGCTGGGCCCCACAGGACACGACACGCCTAGCCCTCTCTAAAGATATCTAGAATCCTCCCTAGATAGACCGATACCGTGCTAGGTATGGATCCGATCCGCAATCCCTATGCCCCCGGCGCCGGGCAGCGCCCCCCTGAGCTGGCCGGCCGCGATTCCGAGCTCTCGCAGTTCGACGTGGTGCTGGAGCGGGTGCCCCGCGGCAGGCCGGAGCGGTCACTGGTGTTGACCGGGTTACGAGGCGTCGGCAAGACCGTACTGCTGAACACTCTGCGGTCGGCAGCGATCACCCGGCTCTGGGGTACCGGGAAGCTGGAGGTGAAGCCCGAGCAGTCGCTGCGCCGCCCGATCACCTCTGCGCTGCATATGGCCGTCCGCGAGCTCGCGCCACGCCATCGGGCGCCGGAACGGGTAGCGGAATTTCTGGGAGTCCTGAAGTCATTCGCACTGCGCAGTAACCCCCGGGACGCCAGGCTCCGGGACACTTGGCGGCCTAACATCGACGCCACCGCAGCGGTGGGAAGAGCCGACTCGGGCGACATCGAGATAGACCTCGTGGAGTTGTTCAGTGACGCGGCGGAGCTGGCCCGCGATGTCGGTGTCGGGGTGGCGCTGTTCATCGACGAGATGCAGGACCTCCCGACCGACGACGCCTCGGCGATATGCGCCGCATGTCACGAGTTATCACAGCGAGGTGCACCGTTGATCGTGGTGGGCGCCGGGTTGCCCCATCTTCCTAGCGTGCTGTCGGCAAGTAAGTCGTACTCTGAGCGACTATTTCGTTACGTTCGGATAGACCGCCTCGAGCGGACCGCTGCCGACCAAGCGCTCACCGCGCCGGCCGAGCGTGAGGGCGTAGGTTTCACTCCCGACGCCCTCGAAGCGCTGTACGAGCAGGCCGACGGCTATCCCTATTTTGTGCAGGCCTATGGCAAGGTCACCTGGGATGCCGCGCCGCATAGCCCTATCACCGAACGCGATGTAGCCATGGCCGCGCCCGAGGCTGCGGCGGAGCTCGCGGTTGGATTCTTCGGGTCCCGCTACGAGCGAGCCACCCCGGCCGAGCGTGACTACATGCACGCCATAGCGAAGCTATCGGCCGGGGATGAACCGGTGGCGACGTCGGACGTGGCGGTATCGCTAGGCCGCAAGCCCTCGAGCCTTTCGCCGGCCCGGGACGGGCTCATGAAGAAGGGCCTGATCTATTCGGCGGAGCGGGGAAGCATCGCCTTCACGGTTCCCCACTTCGCGAGCTTCCTTCGTCGGCACTCGTCCTAGACAGCGAAAGGCCCCGGGATAGACCCGGGGCCTTTCTTACTGCTGTTTAGTACTACCACTGAAGAGCGATTAGCTCCAGGCAGAGGCGGAACCGTCGCCCGAGCCGAGGCCCAGCGCGTCGCCGATCAGGGTGGCGCCAACGCCGTTACCCGAAACGTTCACCGGCACCTGGATGTCACCAATGGAGAGCTGGTTACCGTTGAGGATGCCCGGGTTGCCACCGTTCACCTGGGAGACGTCGTCGCTGCTGCCGTGAGCCGAAGCGCTCTTGCTGATGGCCTTGGCGGAACCGTTACCGGTGCCCTGACCCAGCGCGTCGCCGACGAGGGTGGCGCCAACGCCGTTACCCGAAACGTTGATGGGCACCTGGATGTCATCAATGGAGGCC
>DATATO010000004.1:0-6039 GCA_036268755.1 Mycobacteriales bacterium
GCGTCACACACCAACCACGTCCACCTCTCGGTGCAATAGTGGTCAGCGGCCCATGCCCGTGCCCTACCCGTCACAGGACGGCTTGTTAGCCTGTTACGGGTGTCGACTCTGTTACAGCCGCGCGGCGGCGCCCTCCTCGACGAGGGCCGTGAGGTTGAGCCAATGGCTACTGTGCCGCCGGGGTCCGTTGCGCCAACACCGCGCCGCCTGGACCACATCGACGCGCTTCGGGTGATCGCCTGCCTGTCGGTTCTGCTGATTCACGTGATCACCGAGACCATGTCACCCGACGGCCAGAGGGTCAACGCGGTCACACAGGTGTTGCATTACGGCAGGAACGTGTTCTTCTTCGTGAGCGCGTTCGTGCTGACGTATGTCTTTCTGCAACGACACCGCCCGGACCTTCGGTCGGGGCGGGACGGTGCGCCGTTTGACGCGACCAAGTTTCGTGCCCGCCGGCTCCGGCTCATCGGTGTGCCCTATCTCCTGTGGACTGTCGCCTACCTGCTCTACCAGAACACCAACAACCCGGAAGTGCTGTCCCGGAAACAGGCCCCGCTGCAGATCGTGGCCGATCTCGCGACCGGCCAGGGCTATTTCCATCTGTATTTCCTGCTGGTGACGCTGCAGTTCGGCATGGTATTTCCGGCGTTCATATGGCTACTCGATAGCACCCGGGGCTATCACGTCTGGCTGTTCGTCGGCTCGCTGACATTGCAGCTCGCCATCGTCGCCTACTACGAGCATGTCGGCACTATGCCCGGCGACGGTTATCAAGCGGTCTATGGCGAGGCTAGCCTGCTCGCCTATCAGTTGTGGTTCGTCGCAGGCGGCCTCGCGGCCGTGCACTATCGACGGTTTCACGACTGGATCATGCGCAACACAGCCGCCATCGCCGCCATCGCCGTTGCGGCGGTCGGGCTGGGCCAGCTCGTCTACTGGTATCGCGTGGGGCACGGCGAAAGCCCCTTCCAGGCCTCCTACACTCTGCAACCGGTGACCATGATCTGGTCGCTGGTCGCGGTGGCGCTGCTGTATCGGATCGCGGTGGCGCTGATGAGTACCCGATTCGAGTGGTTGTCAACGGCGATCCGGCGCATCAGCGTGCTCTCGTTTGCGATCTATCTGGTCCACCCGGCGATCCTGTACATCCAAACCTTCTATGGCGCTTCGGACTGGTCGCTCGGACCAGGGATGCAGCTGCTGTACACCGGCGCCATGGTGCCGGCGGTTGCGCTGGCCGCGATTGCCGTCGGCGCCGTCCTGCATCGGACGCCGTGGAGCCTGGCGCTGATCGGTCGGCCCCGAAAGTGTCGATCGGGGCCGCACGGTGATCCCATGACCGCCACCCCCTAGAGGCAACCTCTCACTCGTACCCGCGGCCTGATTTTTCGGCATTTGGTTTCACAAAATGCCGAAAAAGGAGCCGATGGGACGCTGACGGAAGCACCACCTAGTGAATACAGTCTGTCCATGCACCGGCTACTTCTGCTTGCCCTGATCGGCCTCGCCGCCCAGCTCGTCGACGGCAGCCTCGGCATGGCCTACGGGGTGACCAGTACGTCGTTGCTCCTCGCGGGCGGCCTCGCCCCGGCCGCCACGTCGGCGGCCGTTCATCTGGCCGAGGTCGGTACCACGTTGGCGTCCGGAATCGCGCATTGGCGGTTCGGCAATGTCGATTGGAAGGTGGTGCGCCGGATCGCGCTGCCCGGTGCGGTGGGTGCATTTTTCGGGGCCACGCTGCTCAGTTCCCTGTCGACCGAGTCAGCCGCGCCCTGGATGGCAGGCCTATTGCTCTGTCTCGGGGTGTATCTACTGCTGCGGTTCACGATTCGACCAGTCGCGCAACAGGTGGACCGTGCGCCGCGGTGGCGCTTCCTGGTACCGCTCGGCGCCTTCGCGGGATTCATCGACGCCACCGGCGGGGGAGGCTGGGGCCCGGTAGCTACCCCAGCGCTGCTTGCCGGCGGAACGCTCGCGCCGAGCCGGGTCATCGGCTCGGTGGACACCAGTGAGCTTGTGGTGGCCGTAGCCGCCAGCCTGGGATTTCTGCTCGGTCTCGGCAGCGGTGACATCCCATTCAGTGTCGTCCTGGCGCTGCTGGTCGGAGGAGTGGCCGCCGCGCCGATCGCCGCCTGGTTGGTGCGGATCATCCCCGCGCAGGTGCTCGGCTCGGCCGTCGGCGGCCTGATCGTCGTGACCAACGTCCGCACGCTGCTGGCCGCATTCGAGGCGGCACCGGCAGTGCACGCGATCACCTACGCCGTGGTCGCGACAGCTTGGGCCGCCGCAGTAGCGGTCGGAGTGCGCGCCGTTCTACGCGACCGCGCCGCCGCCGAGGTGGCCTAGGCCTGTGGGCGAATGTAAGTACTAGATAACTAGCTTGCGTCAGCGAGGGGTGCCCGGTGGGCCGCACCCCTCGCACTTGATTCGGTTAGCCGACGTCCACGCTGGGCGTCGGAATCTTGTGCGGCGGCGGGCCGTGTCGGTCGGTGTCCCAATTGGCGATCACGGAGTCGTGTACTGGCGCAGTTCCGGGCGGCGAGCCCGGGTCCTCCCACACCTGCCCCGCATGCAACGGCTCGCCACTGCCGCCCTCACCCGAAGTGGTGCCGCCCGGCGGATCTGTGGCGGTGTCGTGAACCGACATGTCCGTGGGCTCGATGTCCGCGTGCGCGACGGTGTCGGGGGTCGCGTCGATGTCGCTGTGCAACGGCGGCTGATTATGGGTATCACCGCCGAGAGTGAACTCTTCGCCGGTCGGCACCGGGGAATCCTGCGCCCCCGATCCCGGATCGGTGTGATGAATCGGAGAATGCGCGTCCAAGTATCCGTCGCCGTCGCTGTCGGTCCACCCGGTGTCCATGGTGCCGTCGAAGTTGTTGTCGTAGGTCGCGGACTCGATGATGCCGTCTGCGTTGTGGTCCAACGCCCGGAAATCCACCTGCCCGTCGTGATTGGCGTCACCGGTAATGGTGACGCTGCCGTCGGGGTTCTCGGCATAGGACACGTGATCCCAGTGGCCGTCGCCGTCGATGTCCACGTGAGTGTGGTACTCGCCCATGGGAGCCTTCCTCTTCGTGGCGCAATCGTCACATCCATCGTAGTTCGGGCAGCCGACAAATGTCGGAATACCCTGCACTGGAGCAAACATCCTGCGGGCGCAATCCCACACAGCTGCGCGGCCGATACGTGCTCCGTCGCCTGGTCTCGCGTCCGTCGAGTAAGTACATTACGTTCACTGGGGGATAAATGGAACTAGAACGCTCCGCGTTGCCGGGCATCGGCCTGTGCCACACCTTCGCTACCGCTGCTCAGCGTCTCCCGGATCGTGGAGCGGCTGGCCGACCTTGAGCAGCAGACCCAGGTCCTCGTGACCCGCAAGATTCCGATCCGGGCGGGTTCGGTGTACGAGCCGGTTGCTCGGCGACACGCAGACCCGCACCCGCACGTCCGCCTCCGGCCATGGTGCCGCACGGTGAATTCAACATCGTGATCGCCGGGCTGGCGGTGGCGGTCATCGGCCCGCTGCTGGCGAGAATCGTCGAACCGCTCATCCGTCGACGGCCGCGGCAGCGGCGAAGGGGGCTAGAGGACAGAGAAGGCAGACAGGACAGAGAGAGTTCACGGTCGCGTTGTGAGGCCCGGTTGTGCCGGTCTCACACGAGGACCGACTTGGCGAAGTCGAGGGTGGTTACCACTTCCTCCCCCGACGCGTGACCGTAGGCGCAGCGCCCCGCTAGATTGATGGTGGCAACCACACCGGCCCATAGCCGGACACGGTCGGACGAGAGGCCTAAGCGTGCGGTAAAGGCGGGGATGTTTTTTTCCACCGCCCCGCCGCGGCCGTATGCATAGCACCAGGTTCCGGCGTCGAAACAGGCATCTCCGCGGCATGTCGCCGGATCTATGGCCAACCAACCGTTCCGCTCGCTGAACAGGACGTTGTCGGGGAAGAAGTCACCGTGGAGCCCATGGGCTCGTCGCGTGTCCACGAGTAGCGCCGCCGCGGTTTCCGCCGCCCTCTGCACGAGGCGCGGGGGGACCGCATTGTCATCGTCCTTGGCTAGTCCCGCGGCACGATCGACCCATCGGTCGACCCGCAGCCACAGCGGGGGTAGTTCTTGAACAGAGTCTTGAGTGAGCATCCGCTCAAGGAGTTCGGCGGCGCACCCGGCGGCGTCAGGGCCCGGGTTGCTTTCTTGGGACGTTCCCGGGGCGACCCGCTCGAACAGCAGCGCACCGACGTCGGGGGCCTGTTCGAGCAGGCGCGGCAGGACTCGTCCTTGCCACCGCTGATACCCGAGCAGCTCGTAGCCCGCCCGTTGTGGGTCTGGGTGCACCTTCAAGACGGCGGCTCTTGACGCCCGGTCACGCACGCCAATTACGGCCGCGGTCGCTCCGCCGGAAAGCGGGGCCTCCCAGGCGAGCCCCCATTCTTCCAGGCAGCGGGCGACAATCACCGGAAGCCGCTCGTACAGCCATTCCTGCGCCGACGGGCCAAGGCGCCGACTCAAAGCACGAACGAGTGGGGGCGGCAGATGGTCAATGCGCTCACGGATGGCCGATACGGTCGAAGATTCCATCGATTCTCCTTCCGAGGCGGTGCCGGTGTTGAGGTGAGCTGCGCGGCCCATAGCGCCTCAGGCACCGCTAAGACAGGGTACTTTCTTGCCGCCCCACTGAACCGCTGGCAGTCTCCCTGCCGCCGGCGCTGTTTGCCCCGAGGGTTCCGCGATGCCGCCAGGCCTGCGCTTCGGCGGACTTGCCCTCCTTCTCCAGCAGGGCCGCCAGCCGTTCCGCCGACTCGGCGTCGCCGGCCTGAGCCGCCTGCAGAAACCATATCTGAGCCTCACCCGGCTCGTTCCTCTCCGCGAGCAGAACGCCCAGGTTGTAGGCCCCGTCCGTGTCCCCGGCCTTGGCCGCTTGCCGGAACCATGGCTCGGCCTCAAGGTTCTTGCCCTTGTCCCGCAGCAGGACGCCGAGGTTATAGGCAGCGTCGGCGTTGCCACCCTCCGCGGCGCGCTGGTACCACTCCGCGGCCCGACTCAGCTTGTTCTGCTGCTCCAGGAGAACGCCCAGGTTGTACACGGCGGCCTGGTGCCCGGCCTCTATGGCCCGCAGATACCAATATTCGGCCTGCTGGGTGTCGCCGACATCGCTGTAGAACACCCCAAGATTGTTGGCCGCGTTCATGTGGCCGCCCTCGGCGGCGACGCGATACCAATGTTCCGCCGCGCCCAGGTCGCCCTGATCATGCCGCAGCCGGGCCAGGGTGTGCGCGGCCTTGAGGTTTCCGGCGTCCGCGGCGATGCTGAAATACCGCTGCGCGGATTCGTCGTTCCCGCCGGCACGGGCCGAGATGGCTGCGCTATACGCGGCATCTGGATCGCCCCCGTCGGCCGCCTTCAGCAGCCAGTTGCGCGCCTGTGCGTTCTCGGCCGGGCGGTTGCTCTGCCGCAGCAGCATGGCGAGGTTGTAGGCCGCACTGGGATTGCCCATCTCGGCGGCACGACGGAAACAGTTCTCGGCGGCCTTAATGTCATCTCGCTCTCGCCGTAATACGCCCATCGCGTTGAGCGCGTCAGCGTCCCCGGCCGACATCGCCACGGTGAGCCACCGCTCGGCCGCGGGACGGTCGCCCTGTTGCAGCAGCATGGCGCCGAGCGCGTACGCGGCGTCGATGTCACCCGCGGTGGCGGCATGGGCCAGCCACTGCGCGGCCGCCTCGGCCTCGCCGAGATCCCGATACAGCAACCCGAGGTTGTACGCAGCGGCGATATCTCCGGCCACCGCCGCTTTGGCGTACCAAATCACGGCCTCGGCGATGTCGCCGCGTTCTTCGAGCAGTACCGCCAACCGGTTCATCGCCTCGATCGCCTCGGGCCAGGTGGGCACGGTGGGGGTTTGGTTGCTATCGCGATTGATGGCGGGCTCGTCGTTGACGTTGGGCTCAGTAGGAGTGGAGGACGTGGCCTCGGCAGTCGCTGACGTATCCGATGCTGAGGCCTTCCCGGTGGCAGACGTGCGCCTGTTGCG
>DATATO010000005.1:0-1735 GCA_036268755.1 Mycobacteriales bacterium
TCCCTGACACGGAAGAGGTCACTGGTTCAATCCCAGTATCGCGCACCACAGTTTGTGCAGCTCAGAGCATGTTTCCGAAGCTTAGATTAGGGGCTCGTGCCCAACGTGGCCGATGGGATAGGCGCTCCTCAGTAGTTGCGGTTCGCGACGCGAAGAGGTTTCGCCGATGCGACTGATGTAGTCCCCCAGATCACCGCTCCCCCAGATGCGACCGAGGTATTCGACTGGTCGCAGCATGGTCCTGATCTCGCGAGGCGACCGTTTACCGGAACTGTCCGCGAGGCCTCCTACGCTTGGGCCCCGACCAACTGGCCAGAGCACCTCGTCGGCGGGGATGCGAAATCCGAGACCTAACGCTCGGCGGTCCCGCGAGCGCAGAGACCGGCCATCTTCGACGTTGGCGGTGATGGAGTGCGTCTTGATCGCCTCGATGCCCTTCTCGGCGCTGGCTTTTGACTCATTGCCCTGGCTGGCGGCGATGATTTCGCCGTTCGGCGCCTTCAGATGGAACCGGAACTTGCCCGGCGCTGTCCTTGCTGATCTCGAACTTGGCGGCCATGCGTCGTCTCCCTCAGCCTGGGGGGCTGTCGGACCAAGCAAACCTTCTTCGTCGTATAGGTAGGCACCCGAAGTGTGCGAAAACATGACGGAGAAGGAAACGCAATGAACATCAAACTCGACGAAACCGCACGCCAACTCATTGGTTCCAACCCTGCAACGCTGGTCACGATCAACCGCGACGGCAGCCCGCAAATCAGCTTGGTCTGGGTGACGGTGCAGAGAACGGCCGACGGCGGCGATGAGCTGGTCACCGCTCATCTGCAGGAGCATCAAAAGATCCGCAACATCCGGCGTGATCCCCGCGTGGCGGTGACCATCGTGTCCACCGACCGCAGCGGACCGCAGACACCTTATCTGTCGATCAAGGGCACGGCGCGCGTCGAGGAGGGCGGTGCTCCCGAACTGCTTGACGAGATCGCCACGACTATCTTCGGCCCCGGCACCGGATTCCCGCCGCCCGACGCACCCGCTGGGTACCTGACTCACGTCACGATCGAAAAGGTCGGCGGCGTGGGCCCCTGGGCGACCTGATCGCCATCAAGGTAGTGGCACTGCGATCCAGTCAGGATGACCAGCCCATCGGACATAAAGCTGATTGGGTAACGGCCGCTGCCAAGTGCCTAAGAGCAGCAAGTCAGTGCCTTCCCCTGGCCGAATCACCGCATCCTGCGGAAGATTTCGGGCGATGGTTCCAACCTGCGACGGGTCAACCTCCACGTGCTCGGCGACATCCGTGCCGGTGTTGCGGAGGACATAACGGTTCTTTTCGGGGTGCTCGATAATCCAGCTGACATCCGGCGCACGCTCTACACCGGACATGCCAAACGCTTCCCGGACGGAATGCCCCAGGGCGCCACTGATTGCTTCAGCACCGCCTGCTCTGTGAATCGATTTGCGCGCTCTGCCGCTTCGGCGCTACGGGTTGCCGCTAGGCTAGGGAGAACCCCTCGTCAACGGGTAGCGAGACGGCGCGTAAGCCGACGAGCGGTGGTTATCGCATGGGGCATCATGCCCAACCCCGCTTGTCGTAAGGATCCTGACAATCTGGCTGGGATCGCACATAGGGAACACGCCTCACCCGTTTTCGTTTTTTTCGTTTTACAATGGGTGAATGAGCGTTGTCCCTGAACAGACGGTTTTCCCGCCCAGCTCAGCAGAAGAACCGCAGCTGCGG
>DATATO010000006.1:0-3976 GCA_036268755.1 Mycobacteriales bacterium
ATGTTCCGCGGTCGGGAGCAGAGCCGTCCAGAGCTGGGCATTCGGCTCCTTAAGCGGCTGGCGGACGATGTCGAAGAGCTCGGCTTTGTCGAGTCCTCGCCCAAGCAGGACGGCCGCAACATGATCATGGTGCTGGCACCACACCGTGGGCAGGTCAAGCCGACCAGGGGCGCCGGAGCCGCGGCGCCGGCCAACGCCGGATAGCACCCGCACCACCCACGCCCCGGCCGGATCGGTCGGTCCACAGAGAAGTTCGGTCCACACAGAAGCATGGAGACACAGCATGGGCAAGTCCAAGGGCAAGGGCCCGAAGCAGAAGTCCCACACCGGTGCCGGTAAGCGCATCAAGGTCACCGGCAGTGGCAAGCTGCGCCGGCAGAAGGCCAACCGCCGGCACCTGCTCGAGCACAAGTCCAGCGTTCGGACCCGTCGGCTCGACGGCACCACGGAGATCGCTCCCGCCGACACCAAGCGCATGCGCAAGCTGCTCGCCAGCTAGTCCATAACTGTCCTCCCAATATCGACCATTCCCATCAAGAACCGAAGTAGGTAACGCCGTGGCACGGGTAAAGCGGGCGGTCAACGCCCACAAGAAACGTCGCACAGTACTCAAGCAGGCCAAGGGTTACCGTGGCCAGCGCTCGCGCCTGTACCGCAAGGCCAAAGAGCAGCTGCTCCACTCCTTCCAGTACTCCTACCGCGACCGGAAGGACCGCAAGGGTCAGTTCCGCAAGCTGTGGATCGTGCGCATTAACGCGGCCGTCCGCGAGAATGGCCTGACCTACAACCGGTTCATCCAGGGCCTTCGCCTGGCCGAGATCGAGGTCGACCGCAAGATCCTCGCCGACCTCGCCGTGAACGATCGCGCCACGTTCGACACCCTGGTCGAGGCCGCCAAGGCTGCTATGCAGCAGGAGCCCGCCGCCGCATAGGCGCACGTCATGTCAGTTGATGCCGAGCCGTTGGGCCCTCGCAGCGCCAGCGTCAAGGCGGCCCGGCAACTGACGCAACGCAAGCATCGCGACCTTCGGCGGGAGTTCCTCGCCGAAGGTCGCCAGGCGGTCTCCGAGGCACTGCGCAGCGGAGTCGTGCGGATCTTGCTCCTCACACCGCAGGCGCACGCGGCCCACGCCGATCTCATCGATGCGGCCCGTACCTGCGGCTGTGCCATTGTATTGGTGACGCGCGAGGCCGCTGCCACTCTGAGCGAAACCGTCACCCCGCAAAACCTGATCGCGGTGTGCCATTTCGTCGACGTCCCCCTAGAGCGGGTGCTGGGCTCCTCTCCGCGGCTCGTTGCCGTGCTCGACCGCGTCCAGGACCCGGGCAATGCCGGCACGGTGTTGCGGGTGGCCGACGCCGCGGGCGCCGACGCGGTTATCTTCGGCGCTGCCAGCGTCGATCCCTACAACGGTAAATGCATCCGGGCCAGCGCGGGCAGTGTGTTTCACCCCACGATCGTGCGGGGCGTCGACTGTCCACAGGCGGTCGCCGCGCTTCGAACCGCTGGGGTGCAGGTGCTGGCTGCCGACGCCCATGCCGCCGAAACCGTGGACGACCTCGGTCGTGGGGGAGGGCTTGCCGCCCCCACGGCGTGGCTGCTCGGCAACGAGGCGCAGGGCCTCTCGCCCGAGCTCCGGACGCAGGCCGATCGTTGCGTGCGCATACCCATCTATGGCCAGGCCGAGAGCCTCAACCTCGCCGTCGCCGCGGCGTTGTGTCTCTACGCCTCCGCCTCCGCCCAGCCGGCATGAGGAACAGTCCTAGAAGCTCGCGCAGATAGGTGGGCTTCCACGCTCGGGACGGTGTGACCGCGACCGGTGATGGCGGATGTTTACCCAGGGTATCCGTATCCGTTGTGGTACGGGTTTAGGTTGTTCGTTGTGACGTACTGCCCGGAAATCTGGTCGTAGCCGCCGCCGGAGGCGTTGGGATTGGTTACGCGGACATATCCGGCGTCGGCGGACGCAGTCTCCGGGATAGCGAGGGCTACCCCCACGGTTAACGCTATGCCTGCCGTGGCAATCATGATTTTGTACGCCTTAGACATGGGTGCTCCTGAACTAGGGGTGTGGTGCCAGGCTTGCGATCTCAGGTGGGTCAGTCGTTTGCGTGTCATCAGTACCGATCGTAATGGAAACCGTCGAAATCGGCGAGCGGACATATGAGTAAATCGCGGTCGCTGAGCCCGGGAAATACTGCCCCACACCCGAGCCGACTGTGCTGTAACGGCGATAGCCCGCAATGCGACACGGCGCCCGCGGCGCTGATTGAGTTAGCAGTCACCGCATGCTCTAGCATCCCGGGTGTGACACTGTTGCCGGTCGATGGGCTCGAGGTTCGCGTTGTAGTCGACAACGCCACCGATGGCTTGTCCTCGACACCCGCGCACGTGGAGGGCGAGTTCACGCATGCGTCCCGGCGCGGCTTGCAGGTTAGCGGCCGCTCGTTGTGTTGCGCCGTCCACGGTCTGTCGTTGCTACTGACGGCTCGCCGTGGCGATCGGGAACGTACTGTTCTGTTCGATACCGGACCCGAGGAGTACGCGTTCGAGCGGAACACGACTCGGTTGGGCGCGCCGATGGCGTCGGTCGAGGGAATCGTGTTATCGCATGGTCATTGGGACCACTGCGGTGCTGTTTTCGTCGCATTGAATCTGGTGCGGCAGGGCTCCGGGCGCGCCGTACCGGTGTACACACACCCGGACATGTTCCACACCCGGGCGCTACGGCTTCCCGACGGCAGCCTCAGAGCGCTAGACGATATGCCGGGTGCGCAGGCTTTGCGTACCAACGGGGCGGAAGTCGTATGCACTCGTGAACAGCAGACCCTGTTGGACGACATGTTCCACCTGTCCGGCGAGATTCCACGGGTAACGGAGTTTGAGCGAGGGATGCCCGGCCAGGTCCGCCAAGCCGCCGGCGGGGGGTGGGAACCGGACGAGCTGGTGCTCGACGAACGCTGGCTCGCGGTTCACGTTGCCGACAAGGGCCTGGTCGTGTTCACCGGGTGTTCCCACGCCGGAATCATTAACGTGCTCGAACACTGCCGCATCAGCTTTCCGGGTATCCCGATCCATGCGGTCGTGGGCGGTCTGCATCTTGCGGGCCCGAACGAACAACATATAGGCCGTACCGTCCAGGCCATGCGCGCCTATGACCCGCGGTCTCTGGCGGCGGCGCACTGCACCGGTTGGCGGGCCGTCCGGGCCCTGGCTGAAGCATTCGGAGACGACGTGGTGGTGCCGTCCTCCGTCGGCAAACGCTACAGCTACTGACCGGGCCTGCAGCGCACAGAGCTTGCGGAGGATGAGGATCAGTCGGCATCTTCGGCCATGGGGGCGCCGACGTCCTCGGTAGCTTCCGGATCATACATTTCCTGGCAGAACACCAGATAAAGCTCGCGCGGGTGTGGCAGCGGTTTGACGGTGCTCAGGGCCTGTTCCTGCCCCGCGGACTCGAGAATGAACGACCCGTAGTTGAGTAGCCTACCGAGCGGATTCTGTTCGTAGGCCATGTCGGTGATGCGGGCCAATGGCATCATGCCGACGCGGCGGCTGAGAAGCCCGGAGATGAGCATGGTGCGTTTGTTGGTGAGCACCAAGCGTCCATGCCACCATTCGATGACATGCCAGCCGATGATCAGCTGGCCCAATACAAACCCGGCTAGTACCGCTGTGGCGGCCAGAGGGCTGAGGTCGTCGGCCATGGCGGCCAGGTAGCCCGTGGGGAACGGCAGCAGCAGGCTCAACATCGCCCAGCCGATGATCTTGATCCAATGCTGCCGCCACTCTCCTACGTAGTGTTCGCTATTGAACAGATATTTTGCGACATGATGGCTCGGTGCCGGTAGATCCTGGCCGGCCCTAACTGTCCCAATGACGTCTGGGTGTCGCAGCCTCGCCTCGGGGACGCCGGGGGGTGCAATGTCGTACTGATCGGCCTCCTCCGTCGGGACCGGAATGATGCTTGGGGAG
>DATATO010000007.1:0-3299 GCA_036268755.1 Mycobacteriales bacterium
TGGACGCGAGTCCACAACCAGGGGGTGATTGGTCTCGACTTCGGACGTCGAGGTGGGAGAAGCGGGCCGAGAAAGGCGACGATGATCTCGTTAACCATGCGTCGTAAACCAATAAGTGCCGAGGTTAATTCTCAGCGCGAAGTTGCTCTCGCTGCCTAAGTAGCGAAGCACTTCTGTCAGTCCGGGGATGTTCCCGATCCGGATCCTGGCATCAGCTAGGGGACTTACCGCATAGCCCGGTCACGGGACTGCGCGGGACACTCACAGTGACTGGGCCTGTCACACCGACTTGTTCGCGTGATCGGTGAGGCCAAGTAGAGGCATAGCGGACTGCGCCCGGAGAAGTACCATCAAAGCGGCGAAGGACGCGGGTTCGATTCCCGCCACCTCCACCGAGGAGAACGGCCCGTGCTCATCAGAGCGCGGGCCGTTCTCGTGCATCTCTCTGGCGTCTACCGTCCCGCAGAGGCCTTGGGACGATTCAGAACTCGGCCAGCCATCTCCCGGCAGTCATAGCCTCACGTTCCACTTACCTCCTGCCGATCAAGGCGGCGGCCTTTGTATTCCCGCTGCTAGCGATAGCCCTGCTGGTTCCCGGCGGCCTCCCGATAGCGCTGCCGCGCCTATCGCGCCACCCGCGCCCGAAGTCATAAGTAACTAACCTGTTCACCGCCGGCGTCGACCGATGAGTTTTCGGCTGAGCGGTGGTCCATATCGGTGCCATGCTTCTACCGTCCGCTGATGAGGAGATTTGCTATGCAGAAAATTACGCCGTACTTGTGGTTCGACAATCAGGCGGAAGAGGCGGCGCATTTCTACGTCTCCATCTTTAAGGACTCGAAGATCTTAAACGTCACCCGCTATAGGGAGACCGGTCCCGGTCCTGCGGGCAGCGTGATGATCGTAGAGTTCCAGCTTGAGGGGCAACGGTTCGTCGGCCTCAACGGCGGCCCGGTCTTCACCTTCACCGAGGCCGTCTCGCTCTTCGTGGACTGTAACGATCAGCAAGAAGTGGATGAGCTGTGGGCAAAGCTGACGGCGGACGGCGGTCAGGAGAGCGCTTGCGGCTGGCTCAAGGACAAGTATGGCCTGTCGTGGCAGATCGTTCCCAGGGTGCTGATCGAGATGCTGAGCGATCCCGATACGGAAAAGTCGCAGCGAGCCATGGCAGCCATGCTCACGATGAAGAAGCTGGACATCGAGGTCCTGCGAAACGCGCACGAAGGGTAGTAGGTCGCCGATCGCCCTAAGCTGTGGCATGGACATCGTTCGGCGTCGGCTGCGCAGTCATTGCATCGTGGGGGAGAAGCTCGATCGCCCCGGCGATGTTGTTCGCCGGCTGGGTGCCATGCAGGCCCAGGATTACAACCAGGCGGTGTGGGCCGTGGGGCTCCGCACGGCGGAGCCGGCACTGGCCGGCGTCGAGCGGGCCATCGCGGACCGGACCATCGTCGCGACCTGGCCTATGCGGGGCACGATTCACTACGTTCCGGCCCAGGATGCGGCCTGGATGCTGCGGTTAATGGCACCTCGCTCGACCGCCGCGAGCAGGTCGATACTCGACCGGCTAGAGCTCCACGAGGAAACTTTCGAGGTCTGCGGGCGGCTGTTCTCCGCGGCACTGCGCGGTGACAACCGGCTGACTTGGGCGGAGATGATGCGGGTGCTCAACCAGGCGGGCATAGATTCCGTTGGCCAGCGGGGCTCGCACCTGTTGCGCCGCCTCGCTCAGCAGGGTGTGCTCTGTTTCGGGCCCAAGGAGGGCAAGCAGCAAACGTTTGTGCTGCTCGGAGAGTGGGTGCGTGAGCCGCGAGAACTCTCCCGGGAGGCCGCCCTGGCCGAGTTCACTCGGCGGTACTTCATCGGCCACGGGCCGGGCACCGCACACGATTTCGCTAAGTGGTCAACCCTGACCCCCGCCGACGTGCGGCTCGGGCTGACGGTCAACGAGTCGAGACTCGTCCCCGACGACGTCGACGGCATGCGGTACTGGTCGGGGAGGAGCGAGCCCCCTGCCGCAACGGCGGAGGGTCTGGGGGTTCACCTGCTGCCCGGCTTCGACGAATATCTTTTGGGCTATAAGGATCGTGAGGCGATCCTTGATTCCGCATATGCTGGCCGGGTCGTGCCCGGCGGCAATGGTGTATTTCGGCCGATGGTGATCTGCGACGGCCGCGTCATCGGTACCTAGCGTCGGACCCTCATCAAGTCCGCGGTAAATATAGGCATCGACTTCTTCGCCGAACCGTGTCCCATGCCGGCCGTTATCGATGCGGCCGGACGGTATTGCGAATTCCTGGGGCTTTCGCTTGGGGCCGTGATCGCGAACTAGCTACGGTGCCCACCTCGTCGGTCCCGCCGGCCCACTACCGGCATAGGGCTTAGCTGCTGCGGGTCCTGTCCGACTTACACTGCGTTCATGCCGCCGCTCAGCAGGTCCCCACTTCCGTTTGCTGCCGACTCTGCCGTGGCTCGGTTTCGTCACGGTGGGCGAGAGATCGAAATCTCCGGCAGGCTACGCACCGGCGGAGATGATCTGCTGTTGTTCCTGCATGGCATCGGATGCGGCAAGGCGATGTTTGACACAGCGTTCGACGCCCCCGAACTTGCTGGTTTCTCGCTGTGCGCGTTCGACTTTCCGGGCCACGGCAACTCGCCACCGCTGCCGTCAACTAGGCATTCCGTCGAAGCCTATGCCGATATAACCTGGCAAGTGCTGGCAGAACTTTCGCCCAGACGTGTGTTCTTGATGGGTCATAGCCTGGGCGGGGCGGTCGGACTCGTGGCATGTGCGGGCCTGGGCAATCTCGCTCACTTCGTCAACGTCGAGGGAAACCTCGTGGCACAGGACTGCGGCCTAGTGAGCCGAAACCTGGCCGAGCAGCCGGCGCTGTTGTTCCGCGAGAGAGGATTTGCCGAATTTCTTCGACAGCTCCGCGGTTCCACTCAGCCCGATCTACGCATCTGGGCTACTTGGTACGCATTGTGCGATCCGACGGCGGTTCATCAGGTTGCGGGTTCTCTGGTGGAATGGTCAGACGCCGGAAAGCTATTGGAAATATTCCGCGCGCTGCCGCGGAAGTCCTATGTGTACGGTGACGAGGGCAATCGGCTCGAACACCTGCTTCCAAGCCTGCGGTCCATACCGCAGCACGCCATCGTCGGCGCGGGTCACTTCCCAATGGTCGACAATCCCCCAGTGTTCTACCGGACATTGGGCGAACTGTGTCTACTAGAACGGCCTGGATGAGGCTTTCGGTACGGTGGATCTTCGAGAAGTCGACGAGCCACTCTGTGGT
>DATATO010000008.1:0-5272 GCA_036268755.1 Mycobacteriales bacterium
TGCTGGGTTCCTCGATGTTCTTCGGCGACAAGCTCTATGTGGTCGACCCCGCCAGCAATCAGGTCGTCGTGATGGACTCCTCGGGCGGGGTTAACCGTCGCGTGGATATACCTGGCGGCTCGAACGCCGAACTTCAGCAACAAGACGGTCGGCTCGTGATCGACTCACAGAACAGCGATAAGGCGTTGCTGATCGATCCGGGAACCAACGTCACCGAGATCGCCAAGTACCATCCTCCGCTGCCTTCCGACAGTGCGCCGCCCAGACCCGGAACCCAAGCACAATCACAATCACAACCACAAAAATCCGGCAACGGCCGGCCGAACCACTCCGGGCCTCATGACCGCCCGGCACCGCCGCAGCATCGCCCCGGAGGTCAACAGCACGGAGGATCGAGGCTTCCCCCCAACGACGATCCGGCGAACCTGCCCAACCCGGGCAACGTGAATACCGGCTCTCACCCGGTTCCGGCCTACCCGATACGCGGCGGCGTGCCGATGAACCCCCTCACTGGCGGCTTCCCCGGGCCATGGTGACCCGGTCTGCCGGGAGCGCGGTCGTCAATCGGCCTGATGATATTCGATAAGCCGCCGGGCCGCCTCGGTGATAGAACCAGACAGCGACGGGTAGATCGTGCTCGCCTCGGCGAGCTGATGCACGGTCAGCCGGTTGGTCACCGCCATGGTGATGGGCAGAATTAGTTCGCTAGCGCAGGGTGCCACTATCACTCCACCTGCCACCAGACCCGAGACCGGCCGGGCGAAAATCTTGACGAAGCCCTCGCTCAGCCCCTGCATCTTGGCACGGGCGTTGGTGGCGAGGGGCAGTGTAATCGACCGGGCCGGCACGCTCCCGTCGTCGATTTGAGCCTGCCCCACTCCGACCGAGGCAATCTCGGGGTCGGTAAAAATGTTGGCTGCCACCGTGTTCAGATCCAACGGCGATACCGCCTGTCCGAGGGCGTGCCACATCGCAATCCGCCCCTGGGACGCCGCGACCGAGGCCAGCGCGAGCACCCCCGTGCAGTCACCCGCGGCATAGATGCCCGGCACGTTGGTCCGTGACACCCGGTCGACGAGAACGTGCCCGGCGGGACCCAGCATTACCCCAACCGCTGCGGCACCAAGCTCATCGGTGTTAGGGACGGAACCGACCGTCATCAGGGCATGGGACGCTTCGATCCGCCGGCCGTCGGCAAGGGTTACGAGCACCCCGGCCCCCGTGTTGCGCACCGAGACGGCGCGGGCATTTGCCACCACGGTCATGCCCCGGTTCGCGAAAACCTCCGTGATGAGCCGTGCGGCGTCGGCGTCCTCCTGCGGCATGACCCGGTCCCGGCTGGAAACCAACGTGACCTGCACGCCCATCCCCTGATACGCACTGGCGAACTCGGCGCCGGTGACGCCGGAACCCACCACGACCAGCGACTCGGGAAGCTCCTCGAGGTCGTACAGCTGCTGCCAGGTGAGAATCCGTTCGCCGTCGGGCGCGGCGTCCGGTAGCACTCGGGGACTCGCGCCGCTGGCCAACAGCACGACGTGCGCATCGATCGAATAGGGGCCGCCCTCGACCGGAGCCACCAAGACTCGATTGAGGTGCCCTGGCGCTCCGGCCGCCAATGCCGCGCTTCCCGCAACGACCGTCACGCCGGCCGAGGTGAGCGAGGTATGAATATCGGCGGACTGCGCCAGCGCCAGCCCTCGGATCCTGCCGTGGACCGCGGGCAGGTTTATTCCCACCTCATCGGGTTCCACGGCCATCACCCCGACCGCGTCGCCGTTGCGGAATGTGGTCGCCGCGACCGAGGAGACAATCAGGGTCTTGCTGGGCACGCAGTCGTAAAGCACGCACGAACCGCCCGCGCCGCTGCGTTCGATGACCGTGGTCTCCGCGCCCAGCCGCGCGGCCGTGAGGGCCGCCTCGTATCCCGCCGGTCCGCCGCCAATGACCGCCACACGCATCATGAGCCCATTGTGTCCCATGGCGAGCGACACCCCTGTACCAGACAGGCTTTGGCGGATGTCTGGCTGCGCTAAAACCTCAACTCTTTTGCCTTCGCGACGGCGGCCTGCCGGGCGAAGCCACGCATCTGATCGTCCCTGTACAGCTGACCCTTGGGGGGCTTTCTCACATAACGACCAGGGTCATCGATATCGCCGCCGGTCGCCTTGGGGTTGTTCAGCGCTTTATGGGAGTCGTCATCGAGAGTCCCCCGCATCTGCGTGCCATGCGCTGAGAGGAAAACGTCCAACAACCCCTCAAAGTCGTCCGGCGGGTTATCGTGCCCCGTTTTGACGATCAGCTCCACCGGAGGCCGGTTCGGCGCGGCGGGTATGTCGGACACGTTGACGATCGCCTTTCCCAGGCTGGCCGTATCGCCGGAGATAAGGAGGCCGCTGCCGGCAGGCACGCCGGGCTTGGTGACCACGTCGACGTAACCCTTAAATCCGTCGGTGCAGAACTGCCCGGCTATGCCAAAAACCGCCAATGGCTCGCCCTTGACGTGCCTAGCGTTTTGCGCACGCACCACGACAGTGGCCTCGACATCTTGCCGCGTGAACCCCGGATGGCTCTTGTCGCAATACGTTCCCAACGATGCTGTGGTGCCGTTGGGCGGGGTGTGGTAACTACCCGTGTTCCCGGCACAACCGGCCAGCACTGACGTCATGGCCAGCGCGGCCCCCAACATCCGAACAACGGAGGCTCCCCCGATAGCTCGCTTTGGTCCGCTTTTCCGTGGCTGCCATTGCATGGGCCACCTCCCGAAAGCCATCGACCATCGCATCATGTCAATCCTCGCACGTGGCGGAGATCTTGACACGAGTTCGCGGCATTCCATGGCACGATTGCGCTTGGAACGAGCTTAACGACGCATGGCCTCCACCACCGTGGTCGCGAACAACCTGACCCCATAGCCGAGGGCCCGCTCGTCGATGTCGAAATGTGGCTGGTGAATGTCCAGACTTTCACCCGGGCGTCCCACACCAAGCCGCGCCATGGCACCGGGAACGTGCCGCAGATACCAAGCAAAGTCCTCACCACCCATGCTCTGTTGGGTCGGTACCACGGCCCCAGGCCCGAGCGACTTGGTCGCGGCGCCGCTCAGCACGGATATGGCGTGTTCGGCGTTGTCCACGGGGGGCATGCCGCGCGCGTAGACGATCGAGACATCGACACCGGTGGGCGCGACCACCTCGTGCACGGTCTGCTCGAACAACTCGGGAATCCGCTCCCACACGCCGGAGTCCAGCAGCCGGATGGAGCCGCCGACGGAACCGAATTCCGGAATAACGTTCTGGGCAACACCGGCGTTCACCGCACCGAAGGCGACCAAAAGACCGCTTCGATTGTCGACCTTCCGACCCAGCAGCGGCGGCACTTCGGTAATGATGCGGCCCAGTGCGCCCACCAGGTCCGCGGTGAGGTGCGGTCGGGCGGTGTGTCCACCGGGGCCCTTCAGATTGATCGTGACCAGGTCACAGGCCGCCGTGATGGGGCCTACCCGCAATCCGACCTGACCCGCGGGAACTTTTGGGTCGCAGTGCAGGGCATAGATCTCAGTCAGACCTTCCACTCCACCGGCCTCGATGACGTCGAGCGAACCGAGCGGGGCCTTCTCCTCCGAGGGCTGCAGGAGCAGCCGTACCCGGCCCGGAAAGGCGTCTCCCAGTGCGGCCAACGCCAGGGCGGTGCCGACCATAATGGTGGCGTGAGCGTCATGGCCGCAGGCATGGCAGGCTCCGGCGACGGTGGAGCGGTAGGGCACGTTCTTAACGTCATCGAGCGGCAACGCGTCGATGTCGGCTCGCAGACCGATGATGGTTTCTCCGCTGCCGAACTCGCAGATCAGGCCGTTGCGGGCAGGAATGAACTGGGGTCGGAGACCTGCCTCGGTCAGCCGTTGCGCGAGGAACGACGCCGTGGGTTGTTCGTGACCCGAAAGATCCGGATGCGCGTGCAGGTGCCGACGAATCTGGATTAGTGATTCGCCATGCTCGGCGAGCCACGTGTCGAGATGCCCGGAGAGCCGCTCATCGGTAAGTAGGGGCGCGAGCGAGGATGCCAGGAGCGGAGAGGTGTTCACGGGAGACATTTCCATACGACGGGACCGCACGCGATGCGGTGGCGCACTGCGCCCAGTGTGAGATTTCTCAGTTTACTCGGCCGACAGTTAGAACGCGGGATAAGCTGTCTAGCGTCCGAATGGCGGTTCATTGTCATGCCATATTGTTGAGAGTTTTTTACGGCACTAATTTTCTTGGATGTGACTCCCCTTTCAAGACGGTTAAATCAGAGTTTCCGCAGGCCATTCCATACCTAGACCCCCTATATCACACGGCCGCGACCGAGGGGGCGGACCGGTGCCGACTGTCCAATACCGGGGTCCGTGAACACTAATAAGACACGTAACCGGCTTGATCCTTGGGCGGGAATCCTCCATCCTGGACGATGGTTCTCACACCCGTTCACAGTGCTTATTCGTACCCACTATGCTGCGCACGACCCGGCACGATACGAGACAGAAAGTTTGGGCGAAACGACATCGATGCTTCCCTCTACCTTGGGACACCTCACCGATCCGACTCCGGCCAGTGACAGCCGCCGCACCGTAGGTCAGCGCTATACCCTGACCGAGCCGGTGGGTTCTGGCGGCATGGGAACGGTATGGCGCAGCCACGACGAGCTGCTGCGCCGCGATGTTGCCATTAAGGAAGTCATCATCCCGGCGGGGGTCCCTGTCAAGGAACGCGACCTGCTGTGCGAGCGAATGTTGCGCGAGGCTCGCGCAGCCGCCGCCCTCAGCCATCCCGCGGTGGTCTCCATCTTCGATGTTGTAACCGACAGCAATCGGCCATGGATCGTGATGGAGCTGCTGGAGTCCCGCAGCATCGCGGACATTATTCGCGACGAGGGACCAATGAGTCCGCAGAGGGTGGCCGAAGTTGGGCTTGCGGTGCTGGGTGCGCTGGAAACGGCCCACGGGGCCGGGGTATTGCATCGCGATGTGAAGCCGGGCAACATCCTGGTCAGCCGGGCCGGACGGGTCGTCCTCACGGACTTCGGTGCGGCGCGTTCCCCCAACGACACCCCCTTAACCAGCACTGGCCTGCTGCTTGGTTCTCCGCAATACATCGCCCCGGAGCGGGCGCGCGGCCGTCCATTCGGCCCGGCCAGCGACCTGTTTTCGCTCGGCAGCAGCCTGTATGCCGCCGTGGAGGGCAAGCCCCCGTTCGACCGGGGCGATCCGCTGAGCACCATGACGGCGGTCGTG
>DATATO010000009.1:0-3288 GCA_036268755.1 Mycobacteriales bacterium
CTTCGGTGGCCCGACGTGCAGACTGCCGCCCGACCGATGCACCGTCTGACGGACCGCCAGGGTCCGTTGGTCCAGGTCGACGTCCTCCCACCGCAGCCCAAGCACCTCGCCACGCCGCAGGCCCAGGAGCCCGAGCACATACGCGGCGTACAGGCGTTGCCCGCCGGCCCGTTGCAGCAGAAGCCGCGCCTGCATCGGACCGAGCGCCTGACGCCCCTCATCATCGCCGTCATCGAGCGGCGGAAGATCGACTAACACGGCCACATTCCGCGCGATCAGTTCCGACCGCATCGCCTGATTCAGCGCGGCCCGCAGCGTGCGATGCGCGTAACGGATGGACGACGGACTCCGACCTGCGACACGCAATTGCCCAATCCACGCCTGCACATCCCGGACCCCGAGGCGAGAGAGCTTCTTCCCACCGATGAACGGGTTGATATGGCATCGGACGTTGATCTCGTAACCCTCGTACGTCGTCGGACGACGATTCGGCTTCACCGACTCCACAAGCCAGGAATTCAGGAAATCCCGAACCGTCGCCGCAGTCGAGGCGACCGGAATTCCCTTATCCCGCTGTGCTTTCAGCTCAGTAATCTTGGTCTCGACATCGTCCGGAGATTTACCGTAAACGCTGGCCCGCTTCCAATTCCCCTCTGTGGTCAGCACGAAGACGCGCGCCTCCCACCGTCCATCCGGTCGTTTGCGCGGGTTCATGCCGGATCCGTTTGGCCGCTTGCGGGGCATCAGGCGGCCTCCTCGACCAGGCGGGCGAGGTAGTCCCGGACCGATTCCACCGTATCCGCGCGCTACGGGTCGAGTCGGTCAGATGCACGCGGACCAGCCGGCCGGACCAAATCAGCCGATTGACCGTCCACCGTGAACACGACAGCACGGCAGTCGTCTCCGCAATCGTGTAGACCTCCCTGAGATCACTCATAGCTGTTTCCCCGTTCGGGTGCTGTGTCGTGGAGTTCGTGTTTGGTGTTGGCGATGAGGTTGGCTAGGAGGCGTTGTGCGCGGGTGTCGTGGCCGATTCCTGCGACGTGCCAGTTCCCGACGATGAGGGTGGTGTCGGGGTCGGGGAGGCCGAGGTGTTCGCGGGTGCGTTGGTTGCGGTAGTCGGCTCGCACCTGGCGCAACGCCCCGAGGGTGGTGGAGTAGCGGCGGGCTTTGGTGGAGAAGTGACCGCGGAATCCGAGCATGTGCGCCCATTTCCGCAGGTTGAGTTCTTCCATGTCGGGGCAGCCGCCGAGCTGCCAACAGGTCGCGATCAGCGCCCTTGCGTGGCGGGTGACGGGTAGGTGGGCCAGGTCGTGTTCGTCGCGGATCCGGCGGTCGATGGTGCCGGCTGATTCGGTGCCTTTGGTGGCGTATTTGGCGATGTAGGCGGCGACGGCCCGCTCGGTGATCGTCTCCTGGCCGGTGAAGTCCTGGCCCCGGACGGGGCGGATGTCGACCTGCCGGCCGAAGGTCAGGACATGCGTGCCGGTGGCCGCGTAGTCCACGGAGTAGCTGGTGTCGGTGGCGGCGGTGGTGAGGGCGTCGGTGAGGAAGTCGCCGGGCGGGAACGGGGCCAGGAGCTGCCCGTCGTCGGGGCCGGGGTTGCGGCCGTCCAGGCGGATGATGGCGTGGAAGTGCACGGCGCCGCGTCGCTGGTATTCGGCGACTTTGGCGTAGGAGATCCGGATGTGTTGGCGTAGCCGGCGCTCGGACATCCCGGCCCGCCGGGCCAAAGCGCGGTAGGTGCCGGTGATGAACCGGCGCCACAGTTCCCCGGCGTGGGCGTGCCAGAGCACGTGTGCGGTGTAGTCGTAGCAGCCGGCGCAGATGGGTTGCCCGAGGCCGTTCCGCTCGGTGCCAGTCGCGCAGCAGGAACGCGCTCGGTTGCGTCGGTACGGGCGCCGAGCTGGTCACCGTGACGACGCTGTTCCCGGCGCCCGACTGCCGCGCCGGCCAAACCCGTGCCGGCTTGCCTCGAACTGCACCATCAGCCTCGCGGGTTCATCGCTACCATCTGCTGCGTGCCTCCATCGTCTGAAGATGACTACGGTGCTTCGCCGCGACAGCAGTGGTGCCCGAATATAGAAGTGATGGAGGTGACTGCATGGGCAGCTTGACAGACGATCCGGAGTTCTTGGCGACAACGTTCGTAGTGATTGACTTCGAGACGACGACACCCACTGGTTACCCTGCCCAACCTATCGAGGTTGCTGTTCTAGCTGTTCGCTATCAGCACGGTAGATGGCAGCGGATCGGCTGTAGTAGGTCTCTGATGAAGCCACCGCCGTTTGCTCCAGTGACGCCAGCAGATACGGCGCAAACGGGTCTGACTGCCGCAACGCTTGAGAAAGCCCGCGATCCAGCTCTCGTACTAGGAGCCCTTGATCAACGGTTTGTTGCAGATCGCCCGTATCTGTTTGTAGCTCAACACGCCGTCACTGAGGCAAATGTTGTCTACAATCAGCGGCAATTCTGTCCGCATATGGCCCGTATTGACTATGTTGATACCGTGCTACTTGCTAGACAGGTTGTGCCCGGATTACCGAACTATCAACTCAACACCCTGCTGAGCAACTTTTCGATCAAGCGGCCACCGGATCGCCATAGGGCATATGCCGACGTTGAGGTGACCGCAGAAGTATTCTTTCACCTCGTCCGCAATGCCGACCGTATGCCTAATTTCAAGAACCTCGCTGCACTTGGAAAACTGGCCGGGCGGACCGCACGAAGCAACATCCCAGTTCAGGCGAATCTGTTTTAGATTGGGCCGTTGGTATGAGGTCCGCCCTGCGAAAACCGACATCGTGACGCAATGGGTCGGCCGCGAGCGGCTTGACACGTAAATCTGCATTCATGGCAGCAGAGGACCATCAGCCCGACCAGGACCGGCCCCCTCGCTTGACTATCGTGTCAACGCGCCCGGTCCGCGTCCAGGGCGCCTACGGCGTCGCTGCGCGGTGGCGCAGGCGCCACCCTTGACCCGATCCGCCCGCTTCGAGAGCTAGCCAATACGAGGGAACGCCGGGAGAGTCTGGGTACGTGATTTGACCACAGGGCTGACCACAACCGTGACCACATATGCCGGTCCGGACGTACCAATTCGGCGGGGACAATGCGCCTGATGAACGTCGTTGAATCGCGATGCTCGGCCCTACGGATCAAGAGGTTGCTGGTTCGAATCCTGCCGAGCGCGCGTCTGGTTGAGACAGACCAAAGGCCCCGCCCCGCAAGGGATGCCGGGGCCTTTGGACTGTCCGCAAACTGGGCCGCAGCAAGTGTCGATGTTGA
>DATATO010000010.1:0-4270 GCA_036268755.1 Mycobacteriales bacterium
GACCTTCTCCGGGGGTACCTCACGTCGCTGGATCAGGTGGGCGATGCGATGTGTGAGCGTGCGGGTTTTTCCCGTGCCGGGGCCGGCGACGATGACGAGCTGCTTTGCCTCCGACTCCACGGCCGCGAGCTGCTCGGGGTCAAGTCCTGACCTCAGGTCGGGCTTCGGTTCGCTTACCCCTTCTGACCTTTTGTGACTAAATGCCGGCGACGTTTCTTCACAAAATGCCGGGGAAGAAGGTGTCGTCGAGGCGTCGGCCACTTCCGTTTCCATTGCGTTCGCCGTTGGCATCGCAGGCACATCGAACAATGCACCGGAATCGAGCTCGTTCGGTTCGAAGAGCCGGATCACCCCGTATTCGCCGTCGTAGCCGCTCTGCCGGATCACCTCGCCGCGACGCAGCCGCGAGATGGCCTCGCCCGCCAGCTCGCCGCCCACCTTCGCGATCCGGTCGACCGGCACCTCGGTGAGCAGCCCAAGCTCGGGTCCGAGCGCCGCCACGAGCCGGTCGATCTCGCGTGTAACGGTCTTGGTCTTGGGGCCCTTGCCGACAATCTCGCCGATGATCTCCGGCAACGGGATGAGGTTGGTGAACTGCCCGGCCCGGGCAGGGTGCTCACCCTCGGGCCGGTCGGCGAGGTCGTCGATCCGGTGCAGCACGCCCACGGTTACAGGTTTGCCGCATACCGGGCACAGCCCGCCACTGTGTTTGGTCTCACCGGGGGAGAGCCGGGTCCGGCAGGCTCGGTGCCCGTCGAGGTGATATTTGCCCTCCTCCGGGAAGAACTCGACCGTTCCCACACCCCCGTCATTGCGGCGGAGTGCGTCGGCGATCCGAAAGTAGTCCAGTTCGGTGGCGAAGGTCGTGGCCTCCCGGGCAAGCGCGGGGGGAGAGTGGGCATCGGAGTTGCTGACCAGGGTGTAACGATCCAACGACGAGACCCGCCAGTTCATTGCCGGGTCGGACGACAACCCCGTCTCTACCGCAAAAACGTGGTCCGCCAGATCGCCGTAGCAGTCGGCGATCGCGTCGAAGCCGGACTTCGACCCCAGCGCCGCGAACCACGGCGTCCAGATGTGCGCCGGAATCAGGTAGCCGTCGGGGCTGGTCTCAAGTGCGATCTCAAGCAGATCCCGCGAGTTCAGGCCGAGGATCGGGCGGCCGTCGGAGGCGATGTTGCCGATGCCGGCGAGCACCCGGTTGAATCGCGCCGCCGCCTCGAGATCCGGCAGGTAGACCAGATGGTGCACCTTGCGGGTTTTGTCGCCCTGCTTATAGATGGTGGAGATCTCCACCGAGAGCATGAATCGCACCGGCGCGCGGCACTCCGGCGGCGTGCGCCGCTCTATGTCGCGGTTCAGCTCATCGTTCAGGCGGTACAGGCCGGGCTCGGCCGGTACGAGGGTCTGCCTGAGGTGGTCGAACCAGGCCGGATGGGTAAAGTCGCCGGTGCCCACCAGCGTCACGCCCTTGCGCTGTGCCCACCAGGCGAGGTTTTCCAGGTTGCAGTCCCTGCTGCAAGCCCGCGAATACTTCGAGTGGATGTGAAGGTCGGCGTAGAACCTGGGGGTGGGCACCCGCCGATCCTGCCATGCCGTGGCATTAGGCGGCGGCGGGCTCTCGGGTTCGCGATCGGAACAGTACTGCCACCGTCACGGCCCACAGGATGCTCGCCCCGAACAGATGCGCCCCCACGAGCGCGATCGGCAGATGCGTCGTGTACTGCGTGAATCCGATGATGCCTTGGCCCAGCTGTACCGCGATCATTACCGACACCGCTGTGCGCAGCCGGGCGGGTGCCCGCATTGCGCGTAGCGCGAACCAGGCACCCAGGCTCAGGCCGATCAGCACGAACACCACGTCCGCGTGCAGCTGGCTCACGACACCCGGGTCGAAACCGGTGCGCTTGGCACCGCGGTCTCCCGAGTGCGGGCCGCTACCCGTAACCACTGTGCCGAGGGTGATGACGGCGACCGTGAATAACACGATGCCCCGCAGCAGCCACCGCATCGCCGCCGGCACGATCGGTGCGGGACGCGCGTCGGTCTCGCCGGATCGGTGGTATAGCGCATAGGCGCCGAATATCAGCAACATGGAGAATAGGAAATGCGCCGCGACCGCCCACGGATTGAGGTGTGTGAGCACGGTGACGCCGCCCATCACGGCCTGACCGGGGATCCCGGCGACCTGAGCCGCGGCGAGCAGCACGATGCTTCGCCGGCGCGGACGCCGCAGCCAGGCCGTCAGGAACGTGGCGGCGACTATCGCGACCAGGGCGAACGTCAGCATGCGGTTGCCGAATTCGATGTACCCGTGCAGCCCATTCTCAGCCGTGGCTACGTAGTGGCCCTCGGTGCACCGAGGCCAGGTCGGGCACCCCAACCCGGATGAGGTCAGTCGCACGGCACCGCCCGTCACCACGATCACGATGTTGGCCGCGAGTGTCGCCAGGCAGAGCCGTCGCAGTAGGGTCGGCGCCTCGCGCAGCCGCCGCATGAGGGCACGAATCTGTTTCACAACAGGAGGGGGGCTCGCGGGTAAGACACGTGCCGCTGGGGGATGAGACGTCGGCATGGCATCGACCTTAGGGCTACTTGGTCCTAAGGGGTCGCCTGGTCCTACCCTTATGCCCCATGGCCTTCACCGAGAACCGGGAAACGAAACCCGCCCGCCCGGGACAGTACGTGCTCACTCTGTCATGTCCCGACCGCACCGGAATCGTGCACGCGGTGGCGGCCTACCTGCATGAGGCCGGCGGCAACATTGCCGACAGTCAGCAGTTCGGCGACCCCTACAGCGGCCGGTTCTTCATGCGAGTGCACGTCAACACGGGGGCGCCGGACAGTCTCGGCAAGCTCCGAGACGGGTTCGCCGCGGTCGCTGACGAGTTCGGCATGGCATGGCAGATTCACGACATGTCGGAGCGGCAGCGGGTGCTGATCATGGTGTCCGGGCAGGGCCACTGCCTCAACGACCTGCTGTTTCGCGCCGAGACCGGAGACCTGCCGATCGAGGTTGCCGCGGTCGTCAGCAATCATCCGACATTCGCCGGGCTCGCCCGCTGGCACGGCATCGGTTTTCATCACATCCCGGTCGATAAGGACAACAGACCGGATGCTGATCGCAGACTGCTCGAGATCGTCGAGCGCGAGCGCGTCGACCTCGTGGTGCTGGCGCGCTATATGCAGATTCTGTCCGATGAGCTGTGTTCGGAGCTTGCCGGCCGGGCGATCAACATTCACCACTCGTTCCTGCCGAGCTTTAAGGGCGCCAGGCCCTATCACCAGGCATACCGCCGAGGGGTGAAGTTGATCGGCGCTACCGCCCATTACGTCACCGCGCAACTCGATGAGGGACCGATCATCGAGCAGGGGGTGCAGCGGGTCGACCACGCCCAGTCGCCAGAGCACCTAGCCGCGGTCGGCCGGGACGTCGAATGTCTGGCCCTGGCGCGAGCGGTTCGGTGGCATGTCGAGCGCCGGGTGCTGCTCAACGACGGCCGCACCGTGGTGTTCCGCTAGGAGAGCGGCTGGGAACTGGCGGTACTAGGGGGCCGTGGCGGGCTCGAGATCGATGTCCATAGCTGAGCTTTCGGAAGAGGCCATGTCCTGTCCAAAGGTCAGCGCTGCCACCTCTTGGGGACTTTTCAACGAGCCCTGCTTTAGGAAGCGGCGTAGGAATCTGTAACCGAATCGGATCAGGCTAACCGAAGTCACCAGTAGTACGGCAGTCACGGCGCCGATCAACGGCGCGTCGACGAACAGTGTCCCGCCTCCGTAGCTGATGAGCCCGCCGATCGTTACACAAATGCTCACGGAGAGCGCATCCAGCGCACAAAATCGGGCGAACGAATACCGTAGGCCGCCGCATGCCAACATTGTGGTTAATCGTCCAAAAGGTATATACCGGGCAACCAGAATGAATAACCATCCTCGTCGCTCGATATTCTTTTGCGCCCATTCATAGCTCTTGGCCACGGCCGATTTGTGTTCCCATTTGCGGAGCACCGCCGGGCCGCCGGCCCGTCCCACGCTGTAACTCAAAATGTCGCCGATGAAGGCTCCCAACCCGGTAATCGGAACCACCCACAGCAGGCTCGGTGTGCTGTCGGAGGCAGCGAGCGAAGCGATGGCGGCCATCAGCTCGTCGCTGGGAATGGGCGGGAGCAGCGCGTCAAACATGGCCAATATAGCCATGAGGGGGAATAACCATGGCGAAGCGGCAAGATGCTCAAGCCCGTCTATAGCTGCCACCCCATTCCTATTCGCA
>DATATO010000011.1:0-3308 GCA_036268755.1 Mycobacteriales bacterium
AAAAGGTTTGCGAAATCGGCCAAGCTTGCGGCGGTTAATGACTCGGAGGAGACGCCTGCGGCCTCGGCAAGTTGTCTACGAAGATATTCATTACGCGAAAGCCGTTGCCGTGCTGCGCGGTTATCGATAGCCCGGACGACGTCAGAAGGAACGCCATGGATAAGTAGATCAGTCATCAACACACCTCGCTCCAAACGACATCCACGATAGAGGGAGGGCGGCTCTCGTAACGCTGCGGGATTGAACACTCGATGGACACGCCACGAAGATTTGAGCCGCTACACCACTATGGTGACGATGCGGCCCGGGACGACGATGACCTTCCTCGGCTCCCGATCGCCGACATATCCGCCACCCTCGAAGAATACTTGAGCTGGTCGGCTCATATATGGTTACGGTGAGCTATGGCGAAAACAGAGATGCTGATCAGCATCAGCGACCAGCTGGCAACGATGGTGAAGAAGGTGGCCGCCGGATCGCCGCAGAGTGAATCCGAGGTCATCGAGCGAGCTCTGCTTTCCTACTTCAACCTGGGGCGCGCTATGAATAGCATCCGAGAGGACCTCGGCGGTGACCTAATAGACGATGAAGAAGAGGCAAACGACTTTGCTGTTGCTTTAGTCAAGGAAGTACGTGCGGAAAGGGCCAAAAAGCAATAATGCAGGCCGTCATAGACCCCCCAACGTGTGGATCTCAGCACTGGTCTCCTCGAACCCCAAAACAGCGCCCCAACAGATAGTAATGAAGATCCAGAGTGGCCGGATACGTCCGGTGGTAAGCCCCAAATTATTAGATGAATTAACAGATGTCCTCAACCGAAAGAAATTCTTTAATAAGACCCGTCTAGACAAGGTCGACAGGTTCGTAGCAGCCCTAAAGGCCTATGCGATCCTGGCCCCAGACGTCGAAAACCGGCCAGCCGTGACGCGAGATCCTAAAGACGATTACCTAGTCGCCCTGGCCGCAGCGCAGAAGGTTCCATTGGTCAGCGGCGATCGAGACATCCTCAAGGCGAATCTTCATCCCGCGGCTCTACGCCCCGCTGATCTGGTCGCTGGAATCAAACCCTTTAGGCCACGCGGTGTGTCCCACGACCAGAACAGCTGGGTACTACGCATCAACGATAGCAACTCCGCCGCAGCAGCCAGGATTCTATCGATCAGCGGTATACCCGAAACCCTAGCCCAGACCGGCTCCCGACCCACAACTACACCAACGCCCGGCCAACACAACGGCCAGCTACGCAGGCGGCGGCGGACCGGCGCCGCCTGTCATCATTCCTCAAAAGATAGCGAGACCTATACCACCACGGTGACGATGCGGCCCGGGACGACGATGACCTTCCTCGGCTCCCGATCGCCGACGTACCCCGCCACCTTAGGTTCGGCCAGCGCTGCCTCACGCACCGCCGCCTCATCGGCGGCCGCGGGCACCGTGACCCGGGCACGCACCTTGCCGTTGATCTGCACCGGGTACTCGACGGTGTCAGCCACTAGCAGCGCCGGGTCCGCCTGCGGGAACGGCGCATAGGTCAGCGAATCGTCGTGACCCAGTCGCTGCCACAGCTCCTCCGCGATGTGCGGCGCCAGCGGCGCCGTCATCAACACCAGCGGCTCGGCGACTGCGCGCGAGGCGCCGCCCGGGTACGTCGTGGTGACGTGGTTCGTAAGCTCGATCAGCTTGGCGATAACCGTGTTGAACCGCAGGTTCACCATGTCGGCCCGCACGCCTTCGATGGTGCGGTGCAACACCCGCAGCGTCTCGGCGCTCGGCGCGTCGTCGGTCACCTTTAGCTCGCCGGTTTGCTCATCGAGCACAACCCGCCACAGCCGCTGCAGGAAGCGGTGCGCACCCACGACCGCTCGAGACTCCCACGGTCGCGAATTCTCCAGCGGCCCCATGCTCATCTCGTATACCCGGAACGTGTCGGCGCCATATTCCGCGCACATGTCCTCGGGCGTGACCACGTTCTTCAGGGACTTGCCCATCTTCCCGTACTCGCGACGAACCGGCTGGCCGTTCCAGCTGAATTGCCCGTCGGCCTCCACTACCTCCGCCGCCGGCACGTAGACGCCGCGGGCATCGGTATAGGCAGCAGCCTGGATGTAGCCCTGATTGAACAGCTTGCGGTAGGGCTCACTGGAACTCACATAGCCCAGGTCAAACAACACCTTGTGCCAGAACCGGGCATACAGCAGATGCAGCACGGCGTGCTCCACACCGCCGACGTACAGGTCGACGCCGCCGGGGTCCTGCGGACCATGCCCCAGCGGATCCGGACCCATCCAATACCGCTCGTTCACCGGGTCGCACAGCTGATCGGAGTTGACCGGATCGATGTAGCGCAGCTGGTAGTAGCACGATCCCGCCCAGTTGGGCATGACGTTGGCGTCGCGGTAATAAATCTTCGGCCCCTCGCCGAGGTCGAGTTCCACCTCGATCCAGTCACGCGCCTTCGCCAGCGGCGGCGACGGCTCGGAGTCCGCATCGTCGGGGTCATAGCTCACCGGCGAATAGTCGTCCACCTCGGGCAACAACACCGGCAGCATGGAGTCGTTTAGCGCGATCGGCTGGCCGTCGGCGTCGTACACGACCGGGAACGGCTCGCCCCAATAGCGCTGCCGGCTGAACAGCCAGTCGCGCAGCTTGTAGCTGACCGTGCCGCGGCCATGGCCGGTGCTCGAAAGCCAGGAGATCGTGCGCTCCTTGGCATCGGCAAGGTTCAGGCCGTCCAGATTCAGCTCCGGCGACGCCGAATTGATGGCGGGGCCTTCACCGGTGTAGGCCTCGCCCGTGAAGCCCTCCGGCGGCGCGACCGTGCGCACCACCGGCAACCGATACGCAGCGGCGAAGTCCCAGTCCCGCTGGTCCTGCCCCGGCACCGCCATGATCGCCCCGGTGCCGTATCCCATCAGGACATAGTCGGCCGTAAAAACCGGGATGCGCACGCCGTTGACCGGGTTGATCGCATAACCGCCGGTAAACACGCCAGTCTTGGCACGCTGATCGGACTGCCGCTCGGTGTCGGAGACCGCTGCGGCGCGGGCGCGATAATCGAGGATGGCCTGGACCGGGGTCGCGGCGCCGCCGGTCCACTCCGGCGGGGTGTCAGCCGGCCACTGCTCGGTGACCAGCCGCTCCACCAGCGGGTGTTCCGGCGCCAGCACCAGATAGGTGGCGCCGAACAGGGTGTCCGGCCGGGTGGTGAAGACGCTGATGAGTCCGGCGGAAGTTTCGGAATCCGTCTCAGCGCCTTGTGCCTGACCTCCCTCGATCGCGAAGTCGACGCGCGCGCCGTACGAGCGGCC
>DATATO010000012.1:0-3419 GCA_036268755.1 Mycobacteriales bacterium
CGCATGGCGTCTACGAGCGCTCCATCGATCACGTCTGTGCGGCCGTGCATCGCGCGGGGGGCCAGGTCTACGTGGACGGGGCGAATCTCAACGCACTGCTCGGTTACGTTCAGCCCGGGGCGTTCGGGGCCGACGTGAGCCACCTCAACCTGCACAAGACCTTCTGCATCCCACACGGCGGGGGCGGCCCCGGGGTGGGCCCGGTCGCGGTGGCCGAGCACCTTGCGCCATATCTGCCGGGGAACCCGTTGGACTCTGCCGCCGAATCGGACACTGCCGTGGGCCCCGTGGCCGGCGCGCCGTGGGGATCGGCCGGGATCCTGCCGATCAGCTGGGCATATATCCGCATGATGGGCCTACCGGGACTGACGGCCGCCACCGGCGTCGCCGTGCTCGCCGCCAACTACCTGGCGACCCGGCTATCCCAGCACTACTCGGTGCTCTACACCGGTCGAAACGGCCTCGTGGCCCACGAATGCATCCTGGATCTGCGTCCGCTCACTCGCGATACCGGTGTCACGGCCGAGGATGTGGCCAAACGGCTCATCGACTACGGCTTCCACGCGCCGACCATGTCCTTCCCGGTTCCCGGCACGCTGATGGTCGAGCCGACGGAATCTGAGGACCTTGCCGAGCTGGATAGGTTCATCGCCGCCATGGTCGCCATCCGCGCCGAGATCGACGCGGTGGCCGCGGGGGAGTGGGAGCTCGAGCAGAGTCCGCTGCGCAATGCGCCACATACCGCGGCGATGCTGGTCGGGCCGTGGCCGTACGCCTACGACCGGCAGCGCGCCGTGTTCCCCGACAGCCTGAAGGTGGAAGGCGACGGGGGAGCCAGGCCGACAGGCGCCCACCACGCCAAATACTGGCCGCCGGTGCGACGAATCGACAACGCCTACGGCGACCGCAACCTTGCCTGCTCCTGCCCACCCGTGACGGAATTCGAATAGCGGATAGCCCCGCTAAGCCATGGCGATGTGGGTAGACCGTGGTCAATATTCTTCATGGCTAGTACTCATCATGGAACCGCAGCTCGGGGCTCCCAGCGCCGAGGCCGAGATCGTCGGCCCGGCCGGCCGGGGATTCCCAGACCTCCTGTCGGCCCAACGCCGTGAGGTCGAGATAGGCGGAGGTGCCGCCGGTTTGTTCCAGGCCTCGGGCGAACGTGGAATAGGTGTGATAGACGTCGTCGCCGTCGCGCAGGAAGGCGCTGATGCCGGGGTAGTCACCGCGACGGGCCGAAGACCAGGGTGTGCCGGCCTGAGCCAGCTCGGCCTCAGTGCGAAAGTTCAGCAGCACCGGCGCCACGCGCTCGTCTACCGTGGCGTGGAAGTCGTAGTTGAAGTCACTGCCGCTCGAGGAGTACCAGGGGAAGGTCCACCCCATCCGGCGCTGGAACGGCAGGATCTTGTCGATCGGGGCGCGGGAGACGCCCACCAGGGTGGTGTTGCGCACCTGCAGGTGGGTTAGGTTCGCGATATTGTCAGCGCTGGCGGAGCAGCTGGGGCAGCCCGTGTCATTCGGGATCTCATTGCCGGCCTCATCAAACGTCCACGCCCACATGAAGTGGTGAACGATCAGCTGACGGCGTCCGTCGAACAGGTCTAGCAGGCTGGTCGGCCCGTCCGGCCCCGCGAAGCTATAGGGCTTGCCTATCCGCACCATAGGCAGCCGCCGGCGATCGGCATTGAGCGCGTCGCGGGCACGGGTAGCCTCCTTCTCCTTAATTAGGAACTCCTTACGGGCCGCAAGCCATGCGTCGGGGGAGACGATTTCCGGAAGACTCATGGCGATACCTCTCATTTCGAGGAGTTGTGATGACACCCCTAATATGTAACCAACGGCGCGACAAAACGCACCGTGTGTCGCCGCTCAGCGCCGTGGTGTGAGGCGCGGGGGCATGTCAGGCCAAGGACACAAGACGTGCTCCGCCGTCAGTCTCGATGACCGTGCCGGTGGTGTTGACGTTGGTCGCGGCCAGGACAACCACGTCAGCAACATCATCGGCGGTGGCGATGCGCCGGACGGGTAGTGCCTGCGAAGCCTGGGTGAAGTAGTCACGGCGGGCGTCATCGGGCAGGGCATCCCACCATGGAGTGTCGACGAAGCCCGGAGACACTCCGTTGACCCGAATGGGGGCGAGCTCAACGGCGAGCGGTTTTACCAGCGCCTCAACGGCCCCGTTGATCGCCGCGATGCCAGCGGTGCCGGGCATTCCCGCGCGGGCCGTGACCGCGCCGAGGAGAGTGATCGAGGCTGCCGGGGTGAGGTAGGGCAAAGCTGCCTGGATGGTGGTGATGTGGCCCCAGAACTTGGCATCGAAGGCGCGCCGGAGCATGTTCAAGTCTAGTTCGGCGATCAGCCCGGGCCCTTCGCTGCCGCTGAGGGTAATGACCAACCAGTCGATCGCGCCGATCGTTTTGGCGACCGTGCGGATCCCATCCCAGTTGTTGCCGTCAGCTTGGTGGCCGATAAGCGCCGGATCGGTCGTGACGGCGGTGTCCAGCCGTTCCTTGCTGCGGCCGGCGATGTGGACGGTTGCGCCTCGCGCGTGGAAGCGTCGGGCGGTGGCCAGGCCGATGCCCGATGTTCCCCCGACGACCAGGGCAGTGTGATTGCTCATCATCATCTCCAGAAGACAAATCGAACCGGTACGTATCGATTCAGTTTACGTTAGCATGATGTTGATGAGCGACCAACCTGTTCCAGTACGTCCGGGACGCAAACGCAGCGAGGAAAGTCGACTGGCCATCCTCACGGCGGCGTTCGAGCTTGCGGCCGAGCTCGGCTATGCGGGCCTGACAATCGAGGGCATCGCGACACGCTCCGGAGCCGGCAAACAGACGATCTATCGCTGGTGGCCATCGAAAGCCGACGTGCTGCTCGACGCGCTAGCCACAAAAGCCGACCTGTACGTGCCAGTCCCCGACAAGGAGACTTACGCTGCGGATCTTCGCGAATTCCTGATTGCCAGCTTCGCCCTAGGTCGCAAGCAGCCCGTCGTTGATGTCCTACGCGCGCTAATGGCCCAAACGCAGATAGACGCCGAGTTCGGTGAGCGCTTCCGAGTGGTATTTCTCCAACGACGCCGAAATGCGCTTAGCATCATTCTTAATCGCGCTCACGCTCGCGGCGAGCTGCCACCAGACGCCTCCCCCGAAACCATCGCTGACATCGTGTTCGGCACCATTTGGTACCGCCTGCTTGCCACTGACAGGCCTCTCGACGAACAGCTGGCAAACGAACTTGTCACCGTGGTCGCTCGACCCCGCCCCAAGCCGGATTCGTCCTCCCATGGAAACCTCACATGAACCGAAGCTGAACGATCTTTATTACCGCCGCACCCACCGTGTTGCACCGCTCACAGCTCCACTGATCAGTCGAGCGTCAGTCCGGCGGCGGCCGCTAACCCCCAGAAG
>DATATO010000013.1:0-3580 GCA_036268755.1 Mycobacteriales bacterium
ACGTCAAGGCCGCGGAGCAGACCCGCGTCGAGTACTCCCGAGGACGGCTATCGATCAAGACGCCAAAGCCACGCACGTTGTTCGGCCGGGGCGGCTCGGTCGATGTGGCGATAGAACTACCGACGGGTTCGACCCTCAACGGAACGGCCGCCGTGGTGGAGTTTGAGAGCACCGGAGAGTTGGGCGAATGCAAGCTCGCGATGGGCTCCGGCGACATCCGGCTCGACCGAACCGGCAGCCTGAACCTCAAGACGGGAAACGGTGACGTCACCGTGGACCACATCGCGGGAGACGTCAACATCACGACCGGGTCCGGCGACGTGCACGTCGGGGAAGTCACCGGCAGCGGCTCGGTCAAAAACGCCAGCGGCGACACCAGGATCGACAAGGCCGGCGGCGAACTACGCGTCAAGGCCGCCAGCGGCGACATTTCCGTCGGTCTCAGTGGGGCGGCCGTGGACGCCAAGACCGCGAGCGGAGACATCAGTGTCGGCGAAGCAGCGGACGGTGAGGTGGCAATCGACACCGCATCCGGGGATCTCGAGGTGGGCATTCGCGAGGGCACCGCCGCCTGGCTGAATCTGCGGTCACTCTCCGGCAAGGTGCGTAATTCGCTGGAAACCGCCGACGGCCCCGAATTGTCAGACGCGACGGTTAAGGTACGGGCCCGCACACTTTCCGGCGACATCACGATCCGCCGATCCTGATGAGCAACTGGGCAGCAGTTAGATGTGCCTATCTTGAACGGGTGCGAGAACTGTGCACAGCCGATGCGATCGCAGGCCGAATTTGCAACACCATCAATGGTACGGGGATGGTAGTTTGGTGGTATGCAAACGACAATCGATCGGGCCGGACGCGTCGTGATCCCGAAACGGCTACGGGATCGCTTCGGACTGCGCGCCGGGGCCGCGATCACGATCGAGGACGCCGGTGATCATGTCGAAATTCGTGTCAGCGATGTTGTTGCCCCTCAACTCGTTGAGGAGGGTGGGCGACTCGTATTCACTACGGACACCGATGCTCCGACATTGACGGATGAAGACATACGCCAGCTGATCGAGGAAGGCCGGCGGTGACCCAACTCTTTACGGTAGACACCAGCCTCGTCGTGGCTGCGCTATCGAGCTGGCATGAGGCCCATAAAAGTGCAGCAGAAGCCTGCCTTCGGGCTACGGCGTTGCCTGGTCATGTGCTTCTCGAAACTGTTTCTGTTATGACCAGACTGCCCGACGGCCTTGCCGTCACCCCTCAAGCAGCACGGAAAGCTCTGAACAGCAACTTCCCCGATCAGCCGCTCACGCTGAAGCCGTCCGACTATCTACAGCTGACCAGTCTTATCGCTGGGGCGAGCTTGGTAGGTGGACAAGTCTATGACGCCCTCGTCGGATACAGCGCTGCCACGGCCAACGCTCAGCTCCTCACCCGCGACAAGCGCGCCACCGCCACCTACCGAGCCGTCGGCGTCACTTACCACCTTGTCGACGAATAGCTGCATGCAAGCGCTGTCAAATCGCACCGGCACCGAGCGCAACGCCAGGGCACGTTTTGGGCCGCAAAACGACCATGTAATTGCGCTCGATAACTAGCGGTTAGATCCAGATCGCCGGATCCACCCACTCGTTGGCGTCGACGGCCTCGGGGCGACGCTTGTCACCCCGAGGCCTTGCCACGGCGGGCACGCCTACCACGATGGAGTCCGGCGGCGCGTCCTTGACCACTACCGCGTTGGCACCGACCGAGCTGCCCGCGCCGATCACCACCGGGCCCAGGATCCGGGCCCCCGCCCCGATGATGACCCCGTTCCCGATCGTCGGGTGGCGCTTGACCTTGGCCAGGCTGCGGCCGCCGAGCGTGACGCCGTGATACATCATCACGTCGTCGCCGATCTCCGCGGTCTGCCCGATCACCACGCCCATGCCGTGATCGATGAAGAACCGGCGGCCGATCGTAGCCCCCGGATGGATCTCGATCCCGGTGAGAAATCGCGTGAACTGCGCGATGAACCGGGCCGGAAATTTCCATCCCCAGCGCCATAACCGGTGGGTGAGCCGATGCGACCAAATCGCATGCAACCCCGGGTAGGTCAGGAAGATCTCAACCCCGCCGCGCGCCGCCGGATCCATGCGGCGCGCGGTAGCGATGTCTTCCCGAAGCCTTGTCACCATGTTCACGTCACTACGCCCGCCCATGTCACTGAACCGGAGTCACTCGCGGATGTCGTCGTATAGCACGGTGGAGATGTAGCGCTCGCCGTAATCGGCCACGATCGCAACGACCAGCTTCCCCTCATTCTCGGGCCGCTTGGCGACTTCCAGCGCGCCCCACACGATCGCGCCCGAAGAGATCCCACCGAGGATGCCCTCCTGCGAGCCGAGCCGGCGAGCCACGTCGACGGAGTCGCCGATGCTCGCGTCCAGAATCTCGTCGTAGATGCTGGTGTCGAGCACCTCGGGCACGAAGTTGGCGCCCATCCCCTGGATCTTGTGTGGGCCGGGCTTGCCGCCATTGAGGATCGGCGAGTCGACCGGCTCCACCCCCACGACCTGCACGCTGGGCTTGCGCTGCTTGAGCACCTGCCCCACGCCGGTGATGGTGCCGCCGGTGCCGATGCCGGAGACGAAGACATCCACGGCGCCGTCGGTGTCGGCCCAGATCTCTTCGGCGGTCGTCGCGCGGTGAATCGCCGGGTTCGCCTTGTTGGCGAACTGCCGGGCCAGGATCGCGTTGGGCGTGTCGGCGACGATCTCCTCCGCCTTCTCCACTGCCCCCCGCATGCCCGCGGGTCCGGGCGTAAGGACGATCTCGGCGCCGTAGGCGCGCAACATGACACGCCGCTCGGTACTCATGGTCTCCGGCATAGTGAGGATGACCTTATAGCCGCGGGCGGCGGCGACCATGGCCAGAGCGATGCCGGTGTTGCCGCTGGTGCCCTCGACGATCGTGCCGCCGGGCTTGAGTGCGCCATCCTGCTCCGCGGCGTCAATGATCGCGACGCCGATGCGATCCTTCACGCTGTTGGCCGGGTTATAGAACTCCAACTTGACCGCCACCGTGGCCTCGAGGCCCTCAGTCAGCCGGTTCAGCCGCACCAGTGGCGTCCGTCCGATGAGTTGGGTGACGTCGTCGTAAATACGTCCTGTCATAGCAATCACCTTTCATCACATTTCCTTGTTACCGGCGTTAACCCCGCCAGTCCAGGTTTATTTCAACACGATGCGAGCAGAACGGCATTTAGTCACAAAATGTCGTTCTCCGCCCAGGCCAGCGTCATTTAACCGACCTAGAGGTACTCGACGAGGGAGAGCTGGGTTATCTCCTCCACCTCCCGCAGTGCCGCAACGTCGCGGGCACTGCTCGAGCGCGGCAGATCGTCGGCCGAGGCAACCACCAACGCCACCTCGAGGTCGTCGGCCGCGTCCTTTATTGCGACCGGCCGCCCGTCGGCGAGAGAAAGCAGCGCGATGGTGTCGGGGTAACTAGCCAGCCGCGCTCCGTCGGCCTCGACCGCAAGGTACTCGTTGAGATAGGGAATGCGATGATCCCCGACGGCTAGAGTGCCGTGGTCGAATCCGCCTTG
>DATATO010000014.1:0-2780 GCA_036268755.1 Mycobacteriales bacterium
GTCGTGGACGAATACCAGGACGTCAACCCGCTGCAGTATGGCCTGCTGCAGGCGTGGCTCGGCGCCCGCAACGACATTTGCGTCGTGGGCGACGCCTGTCAGACCATTTACTCCTTCACCGGGGCCACCTGGAGCTATCTGGCGGATTTCCCGGTGCAGTATGACGACGCGACCGTGGTACGGCTGGAGCGGGACTATCGCTCCACGCCGCAGATCGTGGATCTGGCCAATCAGGTGATCGCGTCCGCGTCGCAGCTACAGCCTCGGCTCAGGCTCAAACTGGTGGGTCAGCGCAAGCCGGGCCCGCTGCCCCGTGCTCATCTCTTTGACGATGAGCCGGCCGAGGCCGCTGCGGTGGCGCGGCGTTGCCGGGAATTGATCGCCGGCGGCACGACCGCGGCACAGATCGCTGTGTTGTTCCGGACGAACGCGCAGTCCCAAGCCTATGAACAGGCGTTGTCCAACGCCGGCGTTCCCTATGTGGTGCAGGGCGCGGAACGATTTTTTGAGCGTCCGGAGATCCGCGAGGCCGTCGTGCTGCTCCGCGGGGCCGCCCGTGCCGGCGATGCCGAGGGGGCCACAGATCTGCCGACGGCCGTGCGCGACGTGCTCAGTGCTACCGGATTCTCCGCCGAGGCGCCCCCCAGCGGTGGGGCTAGCCGGGAAAAATGGGAGGCGCTCGCCGCGTTGTTGCGCCTCGCGGTCGACTTCGCGCAGGCAACTTCCGACGCGGGGCTACAGGAGTTCGTGGCGGAGCTGACCGAACGAGCTCAGGCACAGCACGCACCGACCGTGGACGGCGTCACCGTGGCCTCGCTGCACGCCGCCAAGGGCCTGGAATGGGACGCCGTCTTTCTGGTCGGCGCCGCCGACGGTGTGTTGCCGATCAGCTACGCCACCGAACCCGATCAGATCGAGGAGGAGCGCCGGCTTTGTTACGTCGGTATCACCCGCGCCCGAGAGCAGCTGTGGATTTCCTGGGCGGCCGCTCGCTCGCCCGGGGGGCGCGGTAACCGGCGGCCCTCGCGGTTCCTGCCGAACACGGTGCTGCGGGGCATCGGGGGCCTTTCCAACACCGGCGCGGCCGGGCGCCGTTCCGCCGGCTCGCCGACCGCCACACGGAAGCTACCGCAGTGTCGGATCTGCGGCACGGCTCTGTTCGACCCGAAGCAGCGCAAGCTGCGCCGCTGCAGCGGCTGCCCCGCCGACTACGACGAGGCGCTGTTCGACCGGCTCCGCGAGTGGCGGCTAGGGGTTTCGCAGGTGCAGCAGATGCCGGCCTACGTCATTTTCACGGATGCCTCCTTGCAGGCGATCGCCGAGCAGCTTCCCGCCACCGAGGCGGAGCTCGCGGCCGTGCCCGGTGTGGGCCCCCGCAAGCTCGAGTCCTTCGGTGCGGCAGTGCTCGCCCTGGTTGCCGGCAAGACGCCTCCCGAGGTCGCCGTCACGCTGCCAGATGCCGCCTCGTCCGAGGCCTAGGAGCCCGCCACGCCATTGAGGCAGCCGCATTCGGGGTGGGGATTCCAGGTGCGCCGCCGGGCCCCGCCCGTCAGCCCAGTCAGCTCGAGGGTTGCGCCGATGATTCCGGCAGTTTCGCCGTCGAGAAAGGCCAAAATCTGCATACATGCCGTCGCCGCGGCCGTGGCAACCAGCGACGCATGTGCCGGCGCCGGTCGATTCGGATAGGTGGCCAGCTGTGAGGCAAGGGCGGGCCACTCCGGATCACGGTCTCCGCGATGCAGATCGAGACAGTTCAGGCATGTCGTCCGGCCCGGAATGACCAAGGGACCGACGATGACGGTGCCGTCGCGCAACAGAACGGGAAGGTGGGGCACGCCGTGGTGTGCGTGTCGGGTGAGTTGCGGCGCACCGCAGATGGGGCCGCGGGCCAGCACGATGAAGTTCGGTGCCTTAGACGGATGAGGCGGTCGGGTGTCAGCTTCGGGTGCGCTGCGGGTGATTGCCTCATGCGCCGCGGTGGCATATGGTCGCCCCTCATCGCTGGGAAGGATGCCACCCACGCATGCGTCGGCGGGGACAACCCGCCCACTGCCGTAGACATGCACCCGGCCTACGCCGGACGCGGCGAGAAGGGCGCCGATGACCGGTGCGACCCGGCCCTCGCCATAAATCACTACGGTGCTGCCGAATCGGTTCCCGAACACATGGTTCGCTCGGGCGTGATGGGTGAGCGACAGCGCGGAGAGATCCGGCTGTAGCCGCCGTCTCGCTGCGGACGGTAGCTGTACGGGCAGCTGCGCTTGCGACCCATTGAGCAGTAGGTTTGCCTCCGTGAGCCGAGTCAATAGGGTGCTGAGCTGTTCGTCGCTGATCGAGTGTCGTCCGGCTATCGTCACAAGCTCGCTCACCGTATGCCGACCGTCCAGCGCGCTGATGATGTGCGAAAACCCGCTGTAGCGGCCATGCAAGATGACGGCGCGCTGTGGATCTATGCCGAGTTGCAGGGTTTGCTTGTCCCGCCATAGCTGGGGTAGCGCCGGCGATAACAGTGGACGCATGGGTGCTCACCTCAATGATCGATTCGCCAGGCTCAGCGGATTTTGCCATATGAACGCTAATGAACGCTAATGGCGATAAACCTTCTTTAAGATAGGCTTTCTGAGACCAACAATGGTGAGATAAGCCTAAAAGGCTTCAAGTCGTCCACAAAAGCTATTGCTTCCACATCAAATATCCACAGTTTGTGCATATCGACGTGGGTGGCTTGGGGATGAAGCAACTGTGCTTGGGGATATACGCTCGTCTTCGTGGATATGCCG
>DATATO010000015.1:0-1960 GCA_036268755.1 Mycobacteriales bacterium
GCCGGCTCGCACGGGCTGGTCGCCGAACACCCGGCACCGGCCACCATGAGCCGGCGTGGCGCGCTGGCACTCGTCGGGGGCGGCGTGCTGTTGACCGCATTGGTCACTGTGGGCCAGACGATCGGCGGTATCGCACGCCACCTTCCGCTGTTGCTCCCTCCCGGCGGTGCGACCGGCAAGGGGCCCAACGACTTCCGGATCAACAAGACCGCCGAGGGAGTGGGCATCGACCCGGCCACCACGGGACCGAGTTGGCGGCTGACGCTGCGGGGTGGTCTGGCACCGGTGGTACTGAACCGGGAGATGTTGGCCGCGATGCCCCAACACAGCGCGCGCTTGCCGATTGCCTGCGTCCAGGGTTGGTCCACCGTGCAAGCCTGGAGCGGAGTGCGGCTGGCGGATCTGGCGAGGCTAGCCGGCGTGCCGTTGCCCCGCTCTGCGGCCGTGGCGTCACTGGGTAAGAAGGGCAAATTCAACCACGCGACGTTGGAACACAATCAGATCAGCCATCCGGATTCGCTTCTTGCGCTGCGCGTCAACGGCGCAGACCTGTCGCTCGACCACGGCTATCCGGCGCGGATCATTGTGCCCGCGATCAATGGCGTCCACAACACCAAGTGGGTCAAATCCATTGACTTCGAAGCGAACTGAGATGGAGTCGGTGTTGGCCGCGTTTCGCAGAGTGTACGGGTCACGGCCGCTGCATCTGCTGACCATGCTTACCGGCTTCGGCCTGCTGGGCTACGTGATTGTCACCGCCACGCCGTCCGTGTTGTGGAAACCCGAAGGCGCGTGGTGGCATTCGATGGCGCTATGGTTCGTCGCGGCGTTCCTGGCCCACGACCTCGTCATGTTTCCGATCTACACCCTCGCCGACCGGATTCTCGGTACCCGGACCTCCCGGCCGCGTCACCGCTGCGAACCCAGGGTTCCGCTCCGCAACTACGTGCGAGTGCCGGCGCTCGGTTCAGGCCTGCTGTTCCTGATCTTCTTTCCAGGCATCCTTCGCCAGGGTGCGGCACTGTATTTTGACGACACCGGGTTGACCCAGGAACCGTTTCTCGGCCGCTGGCTGATGCTGACGGCAATCATGTTCGCCGTCAGTGCCGTTAGATACGGCATCCGAAGCGCACTGGCCGGCAGGAAAACGCGTCAACCCACTGCGGGAGGAAGCAGTTGAAATCCGGTCAGCACGGTGTCGGTGTCGCGGGTGTAAACGGGATTGCCCGGATCGGTCGACTGAACCGTCACCGTTGACACGAAGGTGCTGTCGCCGAAGGTGCCCGCCACCATGAGCGTTCTGATTCTGCGGGGCGGTATTCGGCCCATGCTGGGGGCGTCGTAGTCCACCAGCTGCGCGTCGTCGCCACAGCGGGTTGTCTCCGACGTGCTCAAGCCGGTGGCCCCGAGGCGGTCGACCAACGCCGCGCGTTCCTGGTCGAAAATCGCTCGGTTGTCGCTACTGCCGTCGGGCACGGATTCGAGCGTCACTACCGCGGTGGGCATGAAGTTGTCGGCCAACAGGCCCTTGTTCCGCATCGTGAAGCGGATGACGTCCGAGTCGAGCATCGAGGCACGTTCCCAACCGGTCGGTTGCGGAATCTTCAGCTGCGGCTCGCCTGGCGCGCGGGCACCGATGGTGGTCAGCGGGGTCGAAACCTGCTCGCACTCACCAGGTTTGGGCTGTGGCAGGTGAGGATCACGGGCTGCGCTACCGGTGACGGCTTTCGAGCAACCAGGCGCCGCCAGCAACGCCACCACGGCGATCGTCGCACACATCATGGACGGCACGCGCATGGCACCACACCACACTTCATAACTTTGACTGTCAAGTCCCCAACATCTGCCACAGGAATGCAAAGCTCAGCGCCGTTTTGAATGCGCTCTGGGCGTTGTCGGCGGCGCCGGCGTGGCCCCCCTCGATGTTCTCGTAGTACCAGACCCGGTGGCCCGCGGCCTC
>DATATO010000016.1:0-5473 GCA_036268755.1 Mycobacteriales bacterium
CACCAAGGCCGTCACCCGTTGATCGGCCGCGCACCACCGTGAGAGTCCCTCAGAATCCAGTACCAATGTTCCCGAGCTCAGCCTGCTTTGCGAGTTGGCCATTCTTCCTCGTCATGAAGTTCGGGAGATTCCTCCACACCGCGAAATAACTTTGCGGCCTCGTCCTTATAAGCCTGTGGAATGGGCCCGGCTTTTTTCTCGTTCGCCTCGAGCGCCTCCGCCAGCAGGTCTCGTTCGATCTGGCCTTCTACGGCTGCGTCTACATCTGCGGAAAATCCGCCGTCCCGCCATGCAGCAGCAGGGCGATGTCGAGATCTAGCCGAGTACCGGGGTGCGCCACTACCTCGGCGAGGCCGGCGGCGAGCACAATTACCGACGCAATAAAGAGCAGGTGGCCATAGGCGAGAACCTCGCGAACGATGTCCGTCTGTATTTTGGCGTGCGCAGCGCGTGCTCTATGGCGCTCGAGGCGAAGTGGAAATTGCCAGCAGTAGCCGAGCGCCATAGTAGGCCGCGCCGAACAGCACTCCGCGGTCGGCGAAGGCAGCCGGCGCGGCCAGTGCCATGAACAGCGCGCACAGCCCCACCGCGAAGATGCCGAACCGGTCGGCCGGGTTGTCGACGTCGTGCGTGTTCGCGTGGATGGAGGTTCCCACCCAGGCCCAATAGATGGGCACGAAGACGAGATCGAAGAAAAGCTCGGCCCAGGTGACTCGCTTTTCCGGCTGTGCCGACGCGCTCTCGCCGGCAGGGTCAGTGCTCGGCTGTGAACTCACGTCGTTTCCCACCTGTACTCGACGATTAGGGCCGCTCGATCCTCGCTAACCCGCGCTTGACCATGAACTCCACAGCTTCATTCATGTTGCTGGGAACGATGGTCTTGGTGGGATGGGCTCTGGGCCATACGCGTAGCAGTTCGTCAACAAAACCCTGGCCCACGTCTGTAACTCCAGCGAAGTCGACTTCCACGGTGTCAAAGTCTGCTTCCAGCCCGTCGAGCAGTCGTTTCGCCTCACTCCGCGACACGAAGGTGGTACCGATTTCGAATAACTTCACGATAGGCCGGGTGCGAACGAAGGCATGATCGTGAGTGAATTGCTGGAAGACGTCAACGAGTGAACGGTCAGTTTGGGGGTCTATCTGGCATATGACGCTGGTGCCTTCGATTTTAGGTACAAGGCCCAGCGCGGTGTCATGGCGCAGGTTGTCGACTGTCCAGCGTACGCCTGACGAGGTAAGGCGAAAGAGGTCCACGGCTTTAGACGTGAAGAAGATCCCCTCACCTGTATGCCGTTGTTTGTCTGTTGTCCGTTTTCCTTTGGACAATTCTTGAATGGATTCAAAATCGCTGGCTAAGTGCAGCCCCCGACGAAGTTTTGCATAGGCGCCTACACCGTAATCCCTAATCTCAAAACTCCACTGATCTTGAGAGACCCACCATGTGATTTCGACTGCCTGACTTCCGGAGTGGTCGATGGCGTTGTTGAGCATCTCGGTGAATGCGTAACCCATGATTTTGCCGGCCGAGCTTTCTGTCGGCAGGCCTAGGTCGTCGATCACTTGGCGCCAGACTGAACTTTCGGAGAGGCCGAGCATTGTAAGTATGTGATGCCACGTGGGCGGTGTCCCTGTATTGGCCGTAATTGGATCCTCCGGCAATGCTCGAAGGGCTATTGCTTCGCGGACACTGCCAAGATTGAATAATCGATGACCACCCGGCGTTTTTGAGGATGGGATGGTTCCGGCGTCTGCTAGCTGTCGGATCCTCGTGGGCGAAAGCCCCAAGGCCTGGGCTACCTCAGCAATCCGAACCAGACCCTCTGTGGACTGAGTCATGTAGCTCCCCGCTAAAACTGCACCTACACTGTAGATTTATTCTGCAATCTACAGTGTAGAATTTAGATTTTGGTGCTCTGAGGCTAAATCTTCCGCCTTGACTACGCCAACCGGACAGGTGAGCCCGGTTGCGTGGATGGGGCAGTATCCGCCGGGATTCTTCTGCAGGTACTGCTGGTGATATTCCTCGGCGAGGAAGAAGTTGGGCAGCGGCCCAATCTCCGTGGTGATGCCGCCGTATCCGCCTCGCGCCAAAATCAGCTGGAATGGGGCCTTACTCTCCTGCGCGGTCTTGAGCTGCTCCGAGCTCGTCGTGTAAATCACCGAACGATACTGTGCGCCGACGTCGTTGCCCTGTCGGTTGCCCTGCGTCGGATCGTGGTTCTCCCAGAAGGCCTTCAGCAGCTCGCCGAAGGAGATGACGGCAGGATCGAAAATCACCTGCACCACCTCGGCATGACCGGTCGCCCCGCTGCACACTTGCTCGTAGCTGGGGTGCTCCCGGCGGCCGCCCGAATATCCCACGCTCGTGCTGTACACCCCGGACAGCTGCCAGAAAATCTGTTCAGCGCCCCAAAAACAACCCATGCCGAATACTGCCGTTTCCAGATTCGCGGGCCACGGCCCCGTCAGCGGGGTGCCCAGCACGGTGTGTCGGGTGTCGGCGGTGGGGAAGGAGCCGGAGCTGCGGCCGAAGATCATGACTTCAGCCTACCCACCGACGATCAATACAGTTTGCGATAACTGTCGAACCCGGCCATGTACTGGTTCAAGATTGTCAACTGTGCCTTGGCTGTGCCGTCGGCGTTGAGGAGGCTGTAGCCGCTTTCGTGCCCGTACGGATCGTTTCCGACGCGGTAGGCGGTGTAGACGAAAATAGCCTTGACCTGCGGATATTGTGTCCGTGCCAGCTCGAAGGCCCGGCGCAGATAGTCACCCGATATCTGGGGGGTTTCAACGCCATATTTCCAGCTCATAGTGCTCGGGACGTTGGCGTTGGAGTGGACGGAGTATCCGAACTCGGTCCACCACACCGGTTTTTGGCCGTCACCGAACTCCGCCATCACCTGGGCCACCGCCGCAAAGTGGGTCGTGTAGTACCTCTGACCCGGATCCGGCGTCTCCGGCGGTCGACGCTGGTCTCCCTCATAGGGATGCACCGCCATGATGTCGAAGTAGTCCTTGGCGCCGAGCTGGTAGCACTGCCGAATGAAGGCGTCGTCATTCTGTGCCGGGCCGCCGAATACCACCTTGGCGCCCGGATCGCCCTCGTGCAAGCCCTCGAATCCGGCCTTGAGTAGCGGGACGTACTTCACGGCACGCTGATCGTCTTCCTTAATGCCGGTGAACTCGACGATGTTCGGTTCGTTCCATATCTGCCATGCGAATACGCTCTTGCCGTACGTCTTGGCCGCCCAGGTTGCCCACTGCCCGAACGTGTCGGGGTCGCTAGGGAACTGTGCGGCGCCGCCTGAGCTCGGGCGGGCCCAGTTGGGCGTCCGCCATATCGTGAGCATCACCTGCATATTGCGCTTGCGGGCCTCTTTCAGTACCAGCGCTATGCGCTGGTTATACGACGACTTGGCGTTCGGGGTGCCCGGGTTGGGCTGACTGGTGGACCAGCCGATGTCCACCCGCAGCAGGGTTACTCGATTGGCGGCGAGCCGATCCAGCTGTTTATCGAACATGGCGTTCGGCGTGGCAGTTGTGCCCTTGTAATAGGCATCCCAGGTGCCGTGGAACTGCACCCCGAACGCGGGCGGCGCGCCGTTATTCCCGGTGCCCAGGCCGCCGGATACGTCGATCTTCACATCTCCGGCGCCGCCCCGGCCGCCGTCGGACTTGTCATGGAACAGGAGCAGATACGCCCCAACCAGGGCGGCGAGTAACGCGATAACGCACACGCCGGCGATAAAGAACCGCAGCTTTGGCGAGATGGGCTTGTGGGCCGTGTTTTGCTGGTTCATAGCGCCTTAAGTCCGTGAGTGGCAAATGCCGGAGGGTAAGTTTGCGGCTTTCGCTAAACCACGACGAAGCGCTGAGGCATTTTACTGATTGGGGCAAGCGTGGGTCACTACCGGTTCCTTTTCTTCGGTGCCGGTTTTGTTTCAATTTTAGTGATACATCGATTCTTACCGTGTGGATGAGTTCGCGGGAAATATTCCCAACCACGGGGTTCACAATATTGGCAAGCTCACGTATCACTGGGCGGCGAAAACCCACCCGGGTAGTTACAGTCGCAGCTATGAGCTCGAGTTACTCCCCAGAATCACACGCGACGCAGGCCGCGCAGTATGGGTTCGACACCCTGGCTATTCATGCCGGCCAAGCGCCCGATCCCACGACCGGCGCGGTTGTATCGCCGATTTATCAGACGTCGACCTACGCGCAGGACGGCGTCGGTGGGCTGCGGAACGGCTACGAGTATTCCCGCTCAGGCAACCCCACCCGTACGGCACTGGAGGAGTGCCTCGCCGCATTGGAGGGTGGAAGTCACGCGTTGGCGTTCGCCTCCGGGCTGGCCGCCGAGGACACTCTGCTGCGGGCGCTGGCCAAACCGGGCGATCACATCCTGCTAAGCAACGACCCCTACGGCGGCACCTACCGCCTCATCAACGCCGTCGGCTCGGCTTGGGGCCTTAACCACACCACCGTTGCCCTGTCGGATCTGGACGCGGTGGCACGGTCCGCCACCGACAGAACGTCGATTGTCTGGTGTGAGACGCCGAGCAACCCCACCCTGGACGTGGTAGACATCGCGGCGCTTGCACAGTTCGCCCACGAGCGCGGCGCCCTGCTGGTTGTGGACAACACCTTTGCGTCGCCATATCTGCAGCAACCCCTGGCGCTAGGCGCCGACGTGGTCGTGCACTCGACCACCAAGTACATCAGCGGCCATTCCGACGTGGTCGGTGGCGCGCTGATTACGTCGAACCCCGAGTTCGCGGAGCGGTTGCGGTTCCACCAGAACGCCATGGGCGCGATACCCGGTCCATTCGACTGCTGGTTGACGTTGCGCGGGATAAAGACGCTCGCGGTGCGCATGGAGCGGCATTGCGACAACGCCGAGCGGATCGTGGCGGCGCTGTCGCAGCATCGGACGGTGACGGCCGTTCGTTACCCGGGCCTGGCAGACCATCCCGGGCACGAGGTGGCGGCTAAGCAGATGCGCCGATTCGGCGGAATGATCAGCTTCCAGGTAGTCGGTGGGGAGGCAGCGGCGCTGCGCGTCTGCGAGCGGACCAAACTGTTCACGCTGGGGGAGTCCTTGGGCGGAGTGGAGTCTTTGATTGAACATCCCGGCCGGATGACGCATGCCTCCACGGCCGGCTCCACAATCGCTGTGCCGACCGACTTGGTGCGACTATCGGTGGGAATCGAGAACGCCGAGGACCTTATCGCAGACCTGCTGCACGCCCTGGGTTAGCTGAACGCCACCATCATGATGGTGGTGATGACGAGCAGCGCGGCGGTCACGCCGCTGGCTGCCGCGATTCGGCCGCGCAGGTCTTGGAGCTCCTCGCGAGCCACTCCGTGGGCCGCCACCCGTGCGTCGGTAATCTTGCGGAGCTCTTCGGGGTCCTGCTGTCGCGCCGTGGGACTTTTGGCTTCCGCCTCTTCCTTGTGCTCCTGCTCG
>DATATO010000017.1:0-11803 GCA_036268755.1 Mycobacteriales bacterium
TGAAGGACGGCAGGTTCGGCCCGTACGTTACCGACGGCGAGACCAACGCCAGCCTACGCAAGGGCGACTCGGTGGAGGAGATCACGCTCGAGCGCGGCGCCGAGTTGCTGGCGGACCGGCGCGAACGCGCCCCAGCGAAACCGAAACGTAAGGCCGCGGCCAAGCCCAAGAAGGCCACCAGCAAGGCCTAGTCGCCGGAGCAGTGCCAGATTCGGCATCTCCCGCCCTGGCTGGCTATGTACTGCGGGGTCAGGCCTTGCTGCGGTCCAGCGCGTTCTTGATGAGCGATCTGCCGCCCTTCGCGAGGAGCGACGGCACCTTCCTGGCCATACCCATGAACAGCGCCGGGCTGAAGTCGCACTGGAGTAGTCGCACTATCTGGTCGTCGGAGAAGGCCCCGAACAACTTCAGTGCGTTGTCCCAGCGTTCATCGGAGAAGGTGGCCATTCGCTGGTTGAAGAAGTAAGAAATGTCCAGGTCCCGACCGAACTTCTGCCGCCACCGGCGGTCATATTCGGACAGCGCGGCGGCGGAGCCGGAGTCTTTTACGGCCGCCGCTACTTCACCCGCCATTCGTCCGGCGTACATGGCGAAACGAATGCCTTCGCCCACAAAGGTCGAGCCCTGCATGCCGGAGTCACCGGCGATGAGCAGGCCGGGCGCGGAGAGCTGTTTGGCGGGAGGCTCGCTGGGGAACAGCCCGGTGTGGTACTCGATCGAGCTTGCGCCGCGCAGTGCCGCACCGAGCTGAGGCATCTCCATCACACGCCGTAGATACCCGCGCGCGTCCGCTTTGGTGTCGGGATGGATCACACCCACGCCGACGCGTACCCGTCCATTTCCTCTGGCGAACAGCCAGGCGTAGCCGCGCGGCGCCAGCTCGTTGCCGACAATGAGGTAGGAGGTGTCCTGTGGATAGTGCGGTGCATAAAGGTCGTACTCGGCCCCGAATCCGTAGCGGTGAAACTCTGGCGAAAGTCCGCTCCGGTTGCTGACGGTTCGGGAATACCCACTGGCATCCACGGTGACGGGGGCGTGTAGACGCCTCTGCCGGCCGGTGTTGTCGCGGTAGGTCACCCCGATGACTCGCCCGGAGTCCAGGATCGGCTGGTCCACCCGGTGCCGCAGTTTTATCGTCGCTCCCGCCGCAATAGCGCGTTCGGCGAGATACTGATAAAGCCCTCGAATGTCGATCACGCAACCGACGTCACTGCAAGAAAGGGTGCGGTCCGTGGTGGGTCCGATAAAGATCAGACGGTCGATTGGATGATAGAGGTGTTCGGGAACGTCGAACTCGCGCATGTCCTTGACCCAGCTGCCGCCGCTGGTGTGAATCGGGTAACCGATCTCGTTCTGCCGCTCGAACACCACCGTCCTCGCACCCGACTTGGCGGCCGCGGTCGCCGCCGTCAGACCGGCGGGGCCGCCACCCACAACGATGACGTCACACTCGTCTGTGTTATCTGGCTCTTCCACGGGGGCTCCCTCGGTAGCACTGTCCGCCGCCAATGTAATTGGTGTGTCATTCGCCACCCGAGCCGCATTAACGGGTAGCGATCCTGCTTCGGCAAGCGCTGAACTGTCTTTTGTACGGCATTTGTTCCTAATTCGGCTCGTGGCTCGCTCGGTTCGTGAACTACACGGCTGCTCTAGTCGAGCTACTTTCGTCTGGCGTTAGTAGAGTGTCGGTGAGTCCGTGACGTGTCTGGCCAGCTTGCCGCCGCAATGCTGAAGCGGCCACCCACAACTAGGGCGCCTTTGTATAAGGAGAGTCGTCATCGCCACTGCATCTGCTGAGTCGAACGGCGGAGCCGACGTCGCCAGCGTGCGAGCCGTCCTCCGGATAGCGCCGTTCCGACGGCTCTGGATGGTTCTTGGGCTCTCCAGCCTCGGCGACTGGCTCGGCCTACTCGCCACTAGCCTTTTCGCCGCTGCGCAGGTTCGAGGTTCCACGGCGCAGGGGGCAGCCTTCGGCGGGGTTATCGTCGTACGGCTACTGCCGGCCCTGGTTATGGGCCCACTGGCCGGGGCCTTCGCAGATCGATTCGACCGCCGCCGCACCATGGCGCTGTGCGACACGCTGCGGTTCCTACTGTTCGCATCGATTCCCACTGCCGCGATCGTGGCGGATTCGGCCGCCGTCGCCGTTACCTGGGCACTGATCGCGACCTTCCTGACGGAAGTCGTCGGCATGTTCTGGATCCCGGCCAAGGAAGCATCGGTCCCCAACCTGGTGCCCAAGGCGCGGCTCGAGGCGGCCAATCAGCTGAGCCTCATCACCACATACGGTATTACCCCCGTGGTGGCAGCGCTGCTTATCGCCGGCCTCTCCCGTGGTCTGCTCCTGATTGTCGGTGACGACCCCGACCGGTTGTGGCTGCAACCGGTGGACTTCGCGCTCTACATCAACGCCGTGACGTTTCTTGCCGCCGCCGTGGTGGTGTTTTTCTTTATTCCCCAGATTTCCGGGCGCCGCACCCTGGAAGAGGGGCCGGTCGCACGCGCGCCCGGCCTATTGCATTCGTTGGTCGACGGCTGGAACTTCGTTCGCCGCACCCCCATGGTGCGGGGCCTGGTGTACGGAATCCTGGGAGCCTTCGCCGCCGGTGGCGCCGTCATCGGAGTTGCTAAGTTCTACGCGGCCAGCCTGTCCGGCGGCAACGCCGCCTTCGGGCTACTGTTCGGCGCCATATTCGTTGGCCTTGGCCTGGGCATGGCCGCAGGGCCCGCGATCGTCCGCAATCTGTCGCGCCGCCGCTGGTTCGGTATTAGCATCGTCTTCGCGGGTTGCTCGGTGATGTTGTTGGCGATCGCCCCCCACCTTGCGATAGCCATGCCCATCGTGCTGTGCGTGGGTGTCGGTGCCGGAATGGCCTACCTCGCCGGGATGACGCTGCTCGGCATCGAGGTAGCCGACGCGCTTCGGGGCCGCATTTTTGCCTTCGTCCAGTCCATGGTGCGCGTGGTGCTCATGGTCGCGATCGCTGGCGCGTCGATCCTAGTCGGGCTCGGTGGCTCACGGTCGATTCCGCTGGGCTCGCTCGAGGTGCCGATCAGTGCCTCTCGGGTGCTGTTGGCCATCGGCGGGTTGCTCGGCATTGTCACCGGCGTGGTCGCTTTCCGTAGCATGGATGACAAGCCGGGTGTTCCCGTGCTGGCGGACCTGTGGTCATCGATGCGCGGCCGGCCGCTTCCCATCCCCGGTAGTGAGCCCGGGGGGTTGTTCGTCGTCCTCGAGGGTGGCGAAGGGGCCGGGAAGTCCACGCAGGTGCGGCGGCTGGCGCAGTGGCTGGCTGATGTCGGCTATGCCCATACGACGACGTGTCAGCCCGGCTCGACCGAGCTGGGCGTAGAGGTGCGGCGGCTGTTGCTTGGCGCCGATTCGCCGGCGCCGACCCCGCGTGCCGAGGCGCTGCTCTACGCGGCGGACCGGGCCCAGCACGTGGAGACGGTGATACGCCCGGCGCTGCGGCGGGGCGAGGTCGTCGTTTGCGACCGTTACATCGACTCCTCGCTTGCCTATCAGGGAGCCGGACGTGGGCTGGTGGATGCGGAGATCGCCTGGCTGTCGGATTGGGCGAGTTGTTCGCTCAAACCTGACCTCGTCGTGCTGTTGGACATCGATCCCCGCGACGGTTTGGCTCGAGTGGGGGACAGAGGCCGCCGCGACCGGATTGAGGGCCAGGCCTTGGCGTTCCACAACCGGGTGCGGCAGGCGTTTCTCGATCGCGCGTCGACCGACAGTTCGCGATACCTGGTGCTCGCCGCCGCAGCCGATGAAGAGCTGATCGCGGAGCAGATTCGGGAACGTGTGCAGCCGTTGATCCCCGACAAGCTATCGACGCTCCCCGAAGGCGGGCCGGATGCGTCGCCCCCGCCTGCCCTTACTCGGGCCGGTTCCGCGCCTGCAGCCGACGACGTGGTAGATGTTTCACGGTGAGTGTTTTTGACGCGTTGGTCGGCCAGGACGAGGTGGTGGCCGCATTGCGTGCCGCCGTGGCCCCCCAGGTCTCTCACACCGGTTCGACGATGACCCACGCCTGGTTGTTCACCGGTCCCGCCGGCTCGGGCCGGTCGATAGCCGCGCTGGCCTTTGCCGCGGCGCTGCAATGCCGGCAGATCGGGTGCGGCGCCTGTCATGCCTGTCGCACCACCCTGGGCGGTACCCATGCCGACGTGCGGCGGGTGATTCCCGAGGGGCTCACAATCGGCGTTGAGGAGATGCGGTCCCTGGTGGTGAGCGCCGCCAGCACCCCTACCTCGGGTCGTTGGCAGGTGCTGCTCATCGAGGACGCCGATCGTCTCACCGAGGCGGCCGGTAACGCCCTGCTCAAGGCGGTGGAAGAACCACCCGAGCGCACGGTCTTCCTGCTGTGCGCCCCTTCGACTCACTCCGATGACATGTCGATCACGCTGCGCTCCCGGTGCCGGCTGGTGAACTTGCGCTCGCCGTCCGCGGACGCCGTGGCTGAGGTAGTGATGCGTCGCGACGATGTCAGTCCTGAGGTTGCCCAGTGGGCGGCGCATGCGGCCCAGGGACATGTGGGCCGGGCCCGCCGTTTGGCGGGCGACGAGGCGGCCCGGGACCGCCGTGCCGCCGTGCTTGCTGTGCCGCGCTCGCTCACCCAGCTGGGAGTGTGTTTCACGGCCGCCGCCGACCTGATCGCTGCCACCGAGGCCGAGGCCGCCGCCGTCACCGTTGAGCTCGACGCCGCCGAGGCCGATCAGCTGTCCAAGGCCTGGGGCGAGGAAGGCACGGGTAAGGGTGTTGCCGCAGCCCGCCGTGGGGCTTCGGCCGCCCGCAAGGACCTCGGCCGGCGGCAGAAGTCCCGGATCACCAGGACTCGCAGGGACTGCCTGGACCGTGCCCTGGTGGATCTCGCCGGCTTTTACCGCGACGTGCTGTTGCTATCCATGGGTGCCACGGCCGATCCGGTACATCCCGACATGGCGGATACCGCACGGTCGGCCGCTGCCCGTTGGGCACCCGAGTCGGTGCTACGCCGGATCGATGCGGTACTTGCGTGCCGAGAGGCCATCGAGACGAACGTCAAACCTCTGGTCGCGGTAGAGGACATGATGGTCACACTGTATTTAGGTCATTAGGTCGGCCCGCTAGGGCCGCGGATTCACCTTCAGCCCACCCGGTACACTTTTTCCGCACCCCATATGGGGTGTTCCCGCCGCCTTAGCTCAGTCGGCAGAGCAGCTCATTCGTAATGAGCAGGTCGTCGGTTCGATTCCGACAGGCGGCTCCACATAGATGTGGGTCGCAGCTTTCGAGGCCTATATGTGGAGATCTCGGGCACGGTGCACGTGATATTCGAGCTCTGGCATGATTGTTCTACCCCTTCCTCGCCGAAGTGGGTAGAAGGGCCTGGCCGTCATTCCAAAATTGCGCGGCTGGGCCCTTCGTTCTATTTCTTCCTCGTTTTCACGCCTTAGCTAAATTCGCTGAGATGTGTAGAGGCTCGTATGTCGAGTGAGGGTGGTGTAGCCTCGATCTAGGAGACTCGACTGGCGGCAAGGGCCCATGGGCCGCTTCTCCTGGAGAAGCGGCAACGTTCCGTTGAGGGAGATAGCTGGCCGAGTTTCCTATTTTTATGCGCTAGTAGTAGAAGGTACTTCCTGCATCAAATGGTCGGAAATCACTTCTTACCCTTGGCTCGATTAGTTTGTATGAGCGGTCATCGTCTCGCTCGTGCTTCCGAGAAATAGCCCGTAGGCAGTAGTCGGCAGCTTGCAGACAAGGATCTGCGGCGTAGGACCAGAAAAGTACGCGATCGGGTGCGATATTGGCGCATTGGAAGACGACGCTATCGATAACGTTTCTGAATGCAGCACGCTTTTTCTTAGTGCCGAGTTCTGAGGCGATGATGACTACCTCATCACTGGATCGGATCAGGGCCTTGGCTAGGTATTTGAAGTGCAGCACCAGGCACATTTGTAAAGCGAAGCTTCGCTCTCCCGCACCTGAGGTTCTGCCTTCGCTTTTTCCAGCAGCGTTGAGTCGAATCTGAAATCGTGTTGCATGATGGTTGAGAACACGTGGTCGCGGACAGCTTGTCGGTCAGCTGATCACTGCGGAGAGTGGGATCCGGATTGCCGGTCGTTTGCAGGTACCTCACCGGACCTGTACTAGACGATCAGAAAGCATCAAAGCCGCCTCCTATAGGTGGCGACTTTGTGGCGCGTCGGCCGGCTGTACCGCTTTGCGATGCTGACGTTTCCACCAGCAGACGGCTATCCGCGCTATCAAAGTTTAGCTATCAGCCCGTTGATTTCAGCATGGATGAAGTTTTGACCTGTCCTACTTGCCAACGATCTAGATCAAGTCGGCGAACCTGGGCCGATTCAAGCCGGTAGGTCGGTTTACGCGGGTTTTTGTGATACCAAAAGGCCCTTTTGGTATCACAAAAACCCGGTAGTGATAACTAAGTATCACTACCGGGTTGTCCACAGCGTCGTCAAACGGAACTACTAGTAGTGCCCGCCGTTGTCAGACAGGCGTTTGCGGGAGATCTCGATTTCCTCTTCGGCCTCGGCGCGGCCGACCCAGGTCGCGCCCTCAACGGACTTGCCGGGCTCCAGGTCCTTGTACACCTCGAAGAAGTGCTGGATCTCCAGCCGGTAGAACTCGGGCAGGTGATGGATGTCGCGCAGGTGCTCCTGGCGGGGATCGTCGGCGGGCACGCAGATGACCTTGTCGTCGCCGCCCTTCTCATCGGTCATGCGGAACATGCCGATGGCGCGGCTCTTGATCAGGCAGCCGGGGAACGTGGGCTCCTGCACGAGCACCAGCGCGTCCAGCGGATCCCCGTCCGCGCCGAGCGTCCCCTCGACGAACCCATAGTCGGCGGGGTACTGGGTTGCGGTGAAGAGGGTTCGGTCGAGTCGGATCCGCCCCGTGGAGTGGTCGACCTCGTACTTGTTGCGCTGGCCCTTCGGGATCTCGATAGTGACGTCGAATTCCACGGTGTTGCTCCTTAAGTCAATGCTGTCGTGCCTGCGTTACGTATATCTGCTCTAAAACGAACCACGCTCCGGCTGGCGGGCGCCTACACAGTAGCCTTGAGCGTTGTGCTGAGGACCCACTACGCCGTCGCGATTCTTGCGGTGTTTATCGTGGCAATCCTCGGCACGGGCATCACGGTCGTGGTGCTGCACTATGACGCGGTCAGGGCAGATAACTTCCGCTGTTCCGAACCCTGTTTCGCTAAGCCTTCTCCCGTCCTGCGGCCCCAGCTTGGTTCTCCCAGTGCGACGACCCCAACCCAGACCGGTCTTGAGCAGGCTCTTGCAGCCTACGTAACCCGTCCAGAGCTGGGAGAGGTTTCCGCGAGTGTGATCGACCACAACACCGGAAAGGTGCTCTGGCAGCGCCAAGGCGAGGCGGCAATGGTACCGGCCTCTGTGACTAAATTGTCCACGGCGGTGGCGGTTCTGGCGCGACGCGGTCCCGAGTACCGGATACCCACCACCGTGGTCGCCGGAGATGAGCCGGGTGAGGTCGTGCTGGTCGCCGGCGGAGACGTCACGCTTGCCGCGGGTAAGGGCTACTATCCCGGCGCCGGATCACTCGTCGACCTGGCTGCTCAGGTCCGCAAGGCGCATCCACAACCGATCACCAAACTGGTGATCGATACCTCGCTGTACTCGGGGCAGAACACGGCCGACGGCTGGGACGGTGACGTCGTGACCGGCGGGTACGGCATTCCGGCGGTTCCGCTCGCAATCGACGGCGGCCGCGCCGCGCCGCGCGGCGACCAGCGAGTGAACACGCCTGTGGAGGTGGCAGGGAAACGGTTCGCCTCACTCCTGGGCGGCGGGTCAAATATGCGGGTCGACGTGGCTGACCACGCCCCCATCCATGCCCAGCCCCTAGGCATGGTGCAGTCGCCGTCGGTGGCACGGCTGGTCGAGATCATGCTCGCCGAGAGCGACAATGTGATCGCGGACTCGCTGGCGCGGCAGGTAGCGATCGAGCGTCACCAACCGGCCTCCTTCGCCGGCGCGGCCGCCGCGGTGCTGAACACCCTCACCGGCGTTGGCGTGAATGTTTCTGGAGCTCAACTGTCCGACGGCAGCGGACTGTCCCGAAACGATCGGCTCTCCGCCGACTTACTCGCCCAGCTGATTGGCGCCGCGGGTCGTCGTCCGGAGCTGCGGGCGGTGCTGTCGGGGCTGCCCGTGGCCGGATTCAGCGGAACGCTGGACGGTCGCTTCGCCGATCCGACTGAGTCCGCGGCCGTGTCGGACGTCCGGGCCAAGACCGGTTCGCTCAGCCAGGTGAGTTCGCTGGCGGGCACGCTGGCCACTGCCGACGGCTCAGTGCTCGACTTCGCGGTCATCGCCAACGGGTTTCCGTCGAACGGGGGCGACACTGCGGAACAGGGCATCGACCGCATCGCGGGGGCGCTCGCCCGCTGCGGCTGCCGGTAGGTCGCCCGGGTGGCTACCCGGCGTACGGTTGAGGCATGTCTGACAGACACTCCTCCTTTGTGGACTGGCGATTCGCGCAATCCACCGCGGCGCTGCTGGGCAAAAGCGGACCGACGTGCACTCCCGCTCAAGCAGCCGCGACAGTCTCACAACTGCGGCAGCTTGCGAACGTCGCCATCGGTCACGTCACCGAGGTGACTGGTTTAGATACGGGCGCGGGGTCCAACGTTCGGGTGGTAGATCGTTGGGACTGGGTGGGTGTTAATGCCGAGGGCTTCAACACCGTCATAGCCCCCACCTTGCGGCCGCGCCTGCGGCTACCGAAATTAGGCTCCACCTCCCGCGCCGTATCGTCGGCGACAATGGGGGTGCAGTTCGGTGTCGTGCTCGCGTTGGTGTCCTCGCGGGTGCTGGGACAGTACGAGTTCTTCTCGGCCGAACGCGGCCAGTTGCTACTCGTTGCGCCCAACATTCTCGCCGCCGAACGGAAGCTCGGTGTCGACCCCCGAGATTTTCGACTTTGGGTCTGCCTGCACGAGGTAACGCATGAACGCCAATTCACGGCCGTGCCGTGGCTCCGCGGCCACTTTCTTTCCGAGTTGAATGGACTGCTGCAGGCCGCGTCCCCGGCGGCGATACTGCGCTCCGCGAAGCTACGGGAGAAACTTTCCGGACTCGGCGCGTTGATGACGCTGGTGGAGGGCCATGCCGAATACGTCATGGACGCCGTCGGGCCGGCGGTCATCCCGAGCCTGGAGCCGATCCGAACGAGGTTCGACGCCCGTCGCCGGTCCGGGAATCCGCTGCAGAAGCTGCTGCGATACGCGCTCGGCGTGGAGCACAAGATGCGTCAGTACGTCGAAGGAAAGCGATTCGTCACCGAGGTCGTCGAAGCGGTAGGGATGACCGGGTTCAATACGGTCTGGCGGGAACCCTCGACGTTGCCCACTAAGCCGGAGCTCGCCGAGCCGCGCAAGTGGCTTGAGCGAACACAGCCGGCGGGCTGATCATGCCGTCGGATCATCCTGCGGTTGCGGCAATTCGACGCGCGGTATCCACCGACATGCAGCTGCTCGATGCGGTTGCCTCATCGTTGATTCTTGTGGCGTGTTCGGGCGGTCCCGATTCGCTGGCGTTGGCCGCCGCGACCGCGGACGTTGCGCCAGGATTGGGTTTTCGGGCAGGGCTCATCACGGTAGACCATGACCTGCAACCTGGATCCGCGACTCGGGCGCAGGACGTAGCCAGCTGGGGCGAACGTCGAGGCCTGTCCCCGTCGGAAGTCGTCACGGTCCAGGTGGCGGGGGTCGGCGGCGTTGAGGCCGCGGCCCGGCGCGCCCGCTATGGAGCGCTGGATGCCGCGGCGCGACGCCATCGGGCGGTTGCGGTGCTCCTCGGCCACACCGAGGACGATCAGGCCGAGACGGTGCTCTTGGGGCTGGCGAGGGGGTCCGGGGCGATGTCGCTGGCCGGAATGGCGCGTCAGCGCGGCCTCTATCGCCGCCCGCTGCTATCGATTTCGCGCGTCGACACGCATTCCGCGGCCGCGGAGCAGGATCTGTCGGTGTGGCAGGATCCGCATAACGCCGACAGCCGTTACGCCCGCTCGCGGCTTCGCGCGCTGCTACCGGAGCTGGAACGCGGCATCGGTCCCGGTGTCGTCGCCGGGCTTGCCCGCAGCGCCCGGCTGTTGCGCGCCGACGCTGAGTATCTCGACGCTTTGGCGGCCGACCGCCGCGCCGCATGGTCCGCCCCGGACGGCACCATGGACGTGGCCGCGTTGGCCACGGCAGCGACGGCGATCCGAGGCCGGGTGCTGCGCGGCTGGCTCATCGACCGTGGTGTTTCTCCGGGCGCGTTGACGTTGGAGCACGTAGATCGGATCGATCGGCTGCTCACCGATTGGCGAGGCCAGGGGCCGGTATTTTTGCCGGGGGGTCTTGCCGCGGGCCGACGGGCGGGGCGACTGTATTGCGTTGGCGAGGCCATGCCAGGCTAGAAGGGTGCCGCCTACAGACGACACCGCCAACGCCGTTGTCGCTAGCCAATTGCCTAGCGACATACACGGTGACATTGCTTCTGTGCTGCTTACCCAGCAGCAAATTACCGACAAGGTCGCGGAACTCGCTGCCAAAGTGCGGAACGATTACTCCGAGGGTGCCCGCGGCGAGCGGCCGATCCTTTTGATCGGCGTGCTCAAGGGCGCTGTGATGTTCATGGCCGACTTCGCCCGCAGCCTCGGGCGCGAGGTCGAGATGGAGTTCATGGCCATCTCCTCCTACGGCGCATCCACCAGCTCCTCGGGTGTGGTGCGGATCCTCAAGGACCTCGACCGCGACATCACCGACAAGCACGTGTTGTTGGTCGAGGACGTCGTGGATTCCGGGCTCACGCTCTCCTGGCTGCTGCGCAACTTGGCTAGCCGCAATCCGGCCAGCCTCGAGGTGGTGGCGCTGCTGCGCAAGCCGGAGGCCATCCGGGTTCCGGTCGAGGTTCACTACGTGGGTTTCGACATCCCTAACGAGTTCGTGGTCGGCTACGGCCTGGACTATGCTGAGAAATACCGAAACCTTCCGTACCTGGGCAAGCTCAAACCAGAGGTCTACTTAGGCTGAGCGTTCATTTAGCGGCAATGTGACCTCATAAATGCTGGGGTTGTAGGTGCGGGGTAGGCTCGCAGCTGCCACGACTTAAACTTCGCCCCCGGACTCACGCACGTGGGGTAGTTCTCATTCGACGCAGGAGGGCTGGGGCTACTGTCCCGCACGCGCATGGAACGTACTCGATTTTTCCGCAGGCCGCTGTTCTGGATAATCCTCGTGATCCTGGCTGCGTTGCTCATAGGCCCGTTATTCACCGGTGGCGACGATTATAAAAAGGTCGACACCTCCGTTGCGCTCGCCCAGATAGACCGCAACAACTTCAATTGGGTGAAAGTTGAGGACAAGGAACAGCTGCTGACGCTGCGGCTCAAGAAAGCGGTCAACGGCCACAAACGCATTCAGGCCTCCTACCCCAGCGGTGCCAGCCGGCCTATTTTCGACCTGCTGCGCACCAAGCAATCGCAGAACAACAAGGTCAAGTTTGACACCAAGGTTTCCAAGGATAACGTGTTCGTCACGCTGCTGATCAGCGTGCTTCCGATCGCAATCCTGGTCCTGCTGTTGTTGTTCTTCATGAGCCAGATGCAGGGTGGCGGCAACCGGGTGATGAACTTCGGCAAGTCCAAGGCCAAATTGGTCAGCAAGGACACACCGAAGACCACGTTCGCCGATGTCGCCGGCTCCGACGAGGCGATCGAGGAACTGCAGGAGATCAAGGACTTCCTGCAGCATCCCGCCAAGTACCAGGCGATCGGCGC
>DATATO010000018.1:0-17389 GCA_036268755.1 Mycobacteriales bacterium
GACCCCGTCATGGCGCACCGGCCGAGTCGTATCTCGAAAATCAGCGTCGCCCCAGGTGGGTACGAGGCTACGGCAGTTAAGCTGACGCGGTGATTTCATCCCCGAGCGATGCCTTACGTGTCGCTTACGGCCAGCTCAGCAGAGTAGAGTACGCCGCGCTCGCGACCAGCTCTCCATCCGGAGAACCGTGGAACTCGCCGGTGTACACGGCCTACGACGACGAGTTGAATCTGTACTGGACGTCGGCCGCGTCTTCGATGCATTCGCAGAACGTCAGATCCAGCGGTCGGGCGTTCCTCGTGATCTATAACTCGACGGCGCCCGAGGGGACTGGGGAAGGTCTCTACCTGCGCTGCAACGCCCGAGAGTTGGACCGTGTCGAGGAGGTCGCTCGAGGGCGCAGGATTCTGGTCAGCAGAATAGGCAAGGCGGATCGGCCGCCGACGGAGTTTCTCGGCGAAAGCCCGAGGCGGGTGTATCGTGCCACGCCGCTTCAGGCATGGGTCAATGACAACGAGGTACACGGCGACCGTCAGGTGGACGTGCGGCTGCCCGTGGACCTGGCCGAACTGCGCCAGTACCTGCGGAGCCGCCCGGCCAACTCATAGGCAACTCGTCCGCCGAGCGCGGCTCCGCCCACGGGCTCATCTGCCGACCGGGTGACGCCACCCGATTCCGACGGCATCACCCGGCTCTACCTCGACATATCGCGAATCGTTATCGCGGCGCCCCCGCCCCTACAAGCTCGGGTTCGGGCTCGGATTCACGGTCGAGAACGATCGGACGGCGCCGCTTGAGGAGCCCCGTCGCGGTGACGCCCGCACCGATGACGGCCACGATCAGCGAGACCACCACGGCGGCATGGAAGCCGTCGAGCATCCCTTGCGGCGATCCAGCCGATCCGGCGGCGTCGTTTACCGCGGTCACGGCGGCGAGTACGACCGCGCCCCCGAACTGGAACGACGTGTTAACGATGCCACCGGCGAGCCCCTGCTCCTCCGCGGCGACGCCGTTGGTGGCGGCGATGTTCAGCGGCCCGTATGCCAGTCCGAAGGCCGTACCGGCCAGCACGAAGGTAGGTAGCAATCCGGTCCAATAATTGGAATGCGGCGCTATGCCCAGGAAGAGGGCGTAGGCGGCAGCCGACGAGACCAGCCCGGCAAGTATGACCTTGCTGGTGCCGAAGCGTGTCACTAGCGGTTCCACTCGCGGCGCGATGGTGGTGACCAGCAGGCCGGCGGGGAAGATTGCGAGCCCCGCCTCCAGCGGCGACCAGCCGCGCACTTGCTGCATGTACAGCACGGCGATGAACTGGCAGCCGAACCATGCACCGATCAGCGACATCGCACCCAGATTGGCTCGTATCAGCGCGCCGGAACGCAGAATGCCGAGTCGAATGAGCGGCGCGGGGGTACGTCGTTCGATCGCAACGAACAGGGCCAGGATCGCCGCGGTGGCGACCAACGAACTGACCGTCCGGACCGAGCCCCAACCGGCCTCCGGAGCCTCCACGACGGTGAAGACCAGCAACAACATTGCGGCGGTGACGCTGGCCGCCCCTGCCGCGTCGAACCCACGCCGTGAGTTGGCCGAACGACCGCTGTCGGGCACCAACTTAACGGCGGCCGCCAGCACGAGCAGCGTTACCGGCACCGGGAAGAAGAACACCCATCGCCAGCCCAGCTCCGTAAGTAGGCCGCTGAAGACGAGGCCCAGCGAGAAGCCGGCAGCGCCCGTTGCGGAGTAGATGGAGAGGGCCTTATTGCGGGCCCGGCCTTCGGCGAATGTCGTTGTGATGATGGACAGCCCGGCGGGCGCCGTAAACGCGGCTGCCATGCCCTTGATGAATCGGGTAACGATCAGCAGCGATCCGTCGGTCGCCAGGCCGCCGAGGCCGGAGGCGACGACGAACACGGCGAGCGCAATGAGGAACACCCGCCGCCGACCGAGCAGGTCCGCGGCCCGCCCGCCCAGCAGTAGGAATCCGCCGTAGCCGAGGACATAGCCGCTGACTACCCACTGCAGAGCGCTGGTGGACATGTGCAGGTCGGCGCCGATCGACGGCAGGGCGACTCCGGTCATGGAGACGTCCAGTGCGTCGAGGAAGAGCGCGCCGCACAGCACAAGAAGCATCCCCCAGGCCGACCGGCTAAGTCGGTCAGTTCCAGTGTCGAGAGTCGAAGATCGTGGGGTAGACATGAATGTGTCCTCAGAAGGTAGAGTGAGGGGTAGAAACGGACCGAATGGTCCCGGACCGATCAGTCCGATTCTGCGTCAGTCTTGTCCGGATGTCAACTCCGAGAGAAAATCCGAGATCCGACGGCCGGATCGCGGTGAAAGCGGAGGCAGTCATGGGTCGAAAACCGACACCTGATGCGCGGGATAACCTTCTGGATGCGGCGGAACGCCTGTTCAACGCGCACGGTGTCCACGCGGTGGGTCTGCAGCAGATCATCAATGAATGCGGCTGTGGCAAGAACATGCTGTACCGCGAGTTCCGCAGCAAGGACGACCTGATCGTCGGCTATCTCCAGCGTTCTCACCAGGACTGGATGTGCATGGTCGACGCCGTGATCGCGCCGCTGGCCGGCAACCCCGGCGCTCAGATCATCGCCGTAGTGAAGGCGGCCGCCGCCAAGGCCACCGTCCCGGACGCCCGCGGCTGTCCCCTACGCAACACCCACGCCGAGTTTCCCGAGGCGGACCACCCCGCCCACCAGGTGGCCGTGGAGCACTTCGACGCGGTGCGGGCGCAGCTGCTCGGGCTTGCCCGACAGACGGGAACCGCAGATCCGGAAGCCCTCACCGACCGTCTACTGCTGATCATCGACGGCCTTTACGCCAGCGGCGGTTCCTTCGGCGGACCCGCGACCGCCGTCGCGTTTGCCGAGGAGGTCGTCCAGATGGCAACCCGACCAGCCGCCATAGCGGGCTGAGCGGACGGACGTGTGGCACTTAGAAGTTAGACTCGCTATGACTGCTATATTTGTATAGCAGTCATAGCCGAGGAGGATCCCATGCTGGCGTTGCGCCTGCCGGAAGAGGTAGAGGAACGACTGAACAGCCTCGCAAAAGCCACCGGTCGCTCGAAGTCTTACTACGCACGCGAGGCGATAGTTACCCACATCGATGAGCTAGAGGCCATTTACGTAGCTGAACAGCGTCTGGAAGAGCTGAGAGCTGGGAGAACTCACACAGTTCCGCTGTCACAGGTAATGAATGACTATGGCCTATAAGGTCGAACTCGTCGAAGAGATGCAGCGTGATCTGGCAAAGCTCGACAGGCAGGTGGCACGACGAATCCTGACTTTTCTCAATGAGCGTGTTGCAACTCTGGATGACCCACGCAGCCTCGGGGAGCCTTTGAAGGGCTCGCGTCTTGGTGATCTATGGAAGTACCGCGTAGGAGACTGGCGCGTAATCGCCGAAATTCAGGATGAGAGCGTATGTGTTCTTATCCTCCAGATCGGCCATCGTCGGGAAATTTACCGGCCTAGGTAGAGCCACCGGCGATCCCTCGAGCCCCACCATGTCCGCACCCTTCTCGACATCCCTGGGAAGCCGCCTCCTCAAGTACAGCACGCCACGCCGCGGGAATCTCCTGCTCCATCTGCCACGCCCGCACCTCCGTCAGGATCACAAGCACAGCTGCCAGATCCTCCGGCTGGGCTGTACTCACCTCGGGACAAAACGACGTTTGTCTGGTTCATGGGGCGCAGCGGACCCGACGTTCGCGGGCGCTACTGGGCGGACTCCGCCGCGCGCAGCTCCCGCTTGAGCTGCTGCGGCAGTGAGAACGTGAGCCGCTCCTCGACTGTCGTCACGATGCGGACGTCGGCATAGCCCCGCTCCGCGAGCCAGTCCAGCACCTCATTGACGAGCTCCTCCGGTACCGAGGCGCCGGAGGTCAGGCCGGCCGTGGCGACGCCGTCGAGCCAGGCCTCGTCGATCTCATGCGCGAAGTCGACGAGGTAGGAGCTCTTCGCTCCGGCCTCCAGCGCGACCTCGACCAGCCGCACCGAATTGGACGAGTTACGCGAGCCCACCACCAACACCAGCTCGCAGTCGGGGGCAATCTCCTTCACGGCCTGCTGCCGGTTCTGCGTCGCATAACAAATGTCATCGCTCGGGGGTGACATCAACAGCGGGAAGCGACGTTTAAGTCGATCCACCGTCTCCATCGTCTCGTCGACGCTGAGCGTGGTCTGCGACAGCCACACCACCTTGGACTCGTCGCGCACCTGCACGCCGGCCGCGTCGTCCGGGCCGTCCACGATTTGGGTATTAGTGGGGGCCTCACCATGGGTCCCGACGACCTCCTCATGCCCCTCGTGGCCGATCAGCAGGATGTCGTAGTCGTCGGCCGCGAACCGGCGGGCCTCGTTGTGCACTTTGGTTACCAGCGGACAGGTGGCGTCGATGGCGCGGAGATTGCGCTCCTTCGCCTGTTCGTGGACCACCGGCGCGACGCCGTGGGCGGAGAAGATGACGACCGAGCCCTCGGGCACCTCGTCGGTCTCCTCGACAAAGACGGCGCCGCGTCGCTCCAATGAAGCCACGACGTGCTTGTTGTGCACAATCTGCTTGCGAACATAGATCGGCGATCCGTAGAGCTCAAGAGCCTTTTCCACGGTGACGACCGCGCGGTCCACCCCAGCGCAATAGCCGCGCGGGGCAGCCAACAACACACGCTTTCCGTTTTCAGAAACCTCCGACGCCATACCGTCTATCGTAGGCCGCGTATGCTCGGCGAGCGTGACCGATGCCGCCACCGTGACCAGCCTGCCGGAACGCTCCTCCGAGGAGAAGCCGTGGCCGGTGCGAGTCGTGAGCCAGAAGATAGCTGCCTGGATCGCCCGTTTGGGTGAAGTCTGGGTCGAGGGACAGATCACCGAGCTCACTCGCCGACCCGGCTCGCAAATGGCGTTCGTGACGTTGCGCGACCCGTCGGCCGACCTGAGCCTTACCGTCACCTGCCGCAGCAACGTAGTGGACGGGCACACGGAGGGTTCGCGAGTAATCGTTCGGGCCAAGCCCGACTTTTACACCGGCCGGGGCACCCTCTCGCTGCGAGCGTCGGAGATGCGGTCCGTCGGGATCGGCGAGCTGCTGGCCCGGCTCGAGCAGTTGAAGAAGCTGCTCGGCGCGGAGGGGCTGTTCGCGCCCGAACGCAAGCGACCGCTGCCGTTCCTGCCCCACCGAGTCGGACTGATCACCGGTCGAGCCAGCGCGGCGGAGCGGGACGTGCTGCAGAATGCGGCACGGCGGTGGCCGGCGGTACAGTTCGAGATCCGAACCGTCGCCGTGCAGGGCGCTTCCGCCGTGCCGCAGGTCGTGAAGGCGCTCGGCGAACTAGACGAACATCCGGACGTGGACGTGATCATCATCGCTCGCGGCGGCGGCTCGGTGGAGGATCTGCTCCCGTTCAGCGACGAGGCGTTGTGCCGGGCCGTGTTCGCCTGCCGGACCCCTGTGGTGAGCGCCATCGGCCACGAGCCGGACTCCCCCCTGCTGGACCTGGTCGCGGACGTGCGCTGCTCCACGCCTACCGACGCGGGCAAGCGGGTGGTACCGGACCTGGCCGAACAGACCCAGTACCTGGCCACGTTGCGGGGGCGCGCCAGACGCTGCGTGACGAGCCTGGTGGACCGGGAGCAGCACCGCATCGACGCGGCGCGAAGCCGGCCGGTATTCGCCCGGCCCGAGGTGATGGTGGACCGCAGGGCCGACGACGTGAACGCCCTTGTCGGTCGGGCCCGGCGGCGCCTCACCCACTGCCTCGACATGGCGGCCACCGAGCTGGAGCACATTCGCGCCCGCATCGGCGCCCTCTCACCGCAGGCGACACTTGACCGCGGCTACTCCATCGTGCAAAAGGTGGACGGTGCGGTGGTACGCAACCCGGACGAGGTCGAGCCGGACGAGTTGGTGCGACTACGGCTGGCCGGCGGCCAACGCAAGGCCCGCGTCGAATAGGTGTGAGGCACCCCCCGAGGCTCGGTCAGGCGTGCAGGGCGCCGAGGGCGTCACACAGTCGACGTCCGAGGGGAGTCAACTCCCTGCCGGGCGCCCTAGATTGAAGCGACAGGTGAAACGGACGCTCGCCAGTCCGGACAGTTACGGGTGGGGGAATTTTTCATGTAACTGCGAAGGTCGTAGGGTAACCGGGTGCCCAACGCATCCACGAAACCCGCGACCGACGGCAATGAACCCGACATCAGCGACACCACGCACAGCTACGAGCAGGCACGCGACGAGCTCGCCGAGGTCGTCACGAAGCTGGAGGCCGGCGGGGTGACGCTCGAGGAGTCGCTGGCGTTGTGGGAACGCGGCGAGAGGCTCGCCAACGTCTGTCAGGAATGGCTCGACGGCGCCCGACGGCGCCTCGCCGCCATGGAGCCGAAGCCGGCCGAGACCGAGTAGGACTCGGCATCCGAGGGAGTTCGCTCTCGCTAGCAGTCCATGACCATTGCGGGCATGCATCCTATCTTCCGCTGGAGGTCCATTACACTGACGAATATGTCCGAGATCCCCACCATCAGATCCCAGGATCTCTATATCGCATAACGTGCCGTACTTCACCCAGTATGGCTCCCGCGAACGCGCCACCGCCGTCGTCCAGGATGTGACCGGCGAACGCCGGCTCCTAGCCCGACAACTCGCTGCTGCGACCGAACTAGCGCGAACGGACCCGTCCATCTACCGTACCGCGGGCGCGCAGAGTGCCGAGGAGTTCGGCTTCCTGGCACCCCAGGTGTGCGGGCTCGCGAACTACGCGATGATCATGGGGTGGCTGAACGGCCTCGATCCCAGCTTCGAGGCGCCCCGCAAACCGATGGAGTACTTCGATCGCTTCCTCGCCGCGCGCGGATACAGCTACAGAGACAACGCCAAGACCGACATGCGGGTGATGGCCTATGCACCCTTCGCTAGGGTACTGGCGGAAAACGGGGTAAAGGCGGAGTATCGCCTCAATGACCTCGGCGCCCTGCGGCAGGGCGGCGTGAAAGATCACCCTGATGAGGCAGCTACGCAGTGGAAGCAGCGACTGGCTGTCTACGGACTCGCCGAGCCCGACATGACGGACGACGACGTCAACCGCAACCTCGACGAGGTAAGGCCGCCACTTCCCATCGACGAAGTCGTCTCCCATGTCCGCGAAGGCGGCCTCGCGATGCTCTCGGTCTCGCCCCGCATTGGCTGGCCCAATCACGAACAAAAGGGCAACGGGCACCTTGTGCTAGTGACCGGCGCCGGTGACGACCACATTCAGTTCCACGATCCGGCGGATTCACCAGGGCATCAGGAAAATGTGGTGAGAAGCATCAAGGACTTCGATGCCCTGTATGGTCAAAAGGGCGTGCTTATCCATGCCCCCGGCCTCCCCACTGGCGTCCGGCAATCATCCCCCACTGCTCGCTAGGGCTCATCGAGCATTGTGATTACGATGCCGCTCTCGGCTTTGTCTCGAGATACCTGCTCCAAAGTGAGGAGTACACTTCTCAGAAGTCTATTCCTCACTTTCGGAGGCACTCATGCTGGATAAGCCCAGTCACATCTTCGATCGAGAGTCGGAGTGGCAAGCCCTGACCCAGTTCGTTAACCGAATCGGGCAGCGATCCCAGTTCGGAGTTGTCAGCGGAAGAAGGCGACAGGGTAAGACCTTCCTGCTGGAGAGCTTGGCCACAGCCAGCGGCGGCCTGTATTTCGGGGCTACCGAGGCTACCGAGACAGATTCCTTGCGTCAGTTCGCGACGGCAATCACCGCACACTTAGCTGCGCCTATCCCCCTACGGTTTGCCGACTGGCACGAGGCGATCGATTATCTCTTCGCTGAACCAAGACTACGTTCTGCGCCAGTGGTGATCGACGAATTTCCGTTTCTTACTAAACCTTCCCCCGCCTTGGCTTCGATCCTGCAGCACGCGATCGATCGAACAGCCATCTCCCGTCAAGGGCCATCCATATTGGTGTGCGGTTCTGCTCAGTCCGTGATGGGTGGATTGCTCTCGGGACAGGCGCCGCTACGAGGTCGCGCCAACCTGGAGTTGCGGCTACGCCCGTTCAACCACTGGCTTGCCGCACAGTACTGGGGTATCAACGATCCACGGCTCGCCGCAATGGTTTATGCCATTGTGGGCGGCACGCCGGCCTATCGAGAGTTCATCTCCGGGGATGTGCCAGCCGGGCTCGACGACTTTGATCCCTGGGTGGTTCGAACGGTTCTTAATCCGACGACACCGTTATTCCTTGAGGCCAGATATCTGTTGGCGCAGGAAGTTGTCGACCATCGGGAAACCGGGCTGTATCCTTCGGTGTTGTCGGCAATCGCAACGGGGCATAACACTCGAGGCGGAATCGCTTCGGCCGTCGGTCGAAAGAGCAGCGACCTCACTCACTACCTCAATGTGCTCGAAGATACTGGGCTCGTCGAACGGTCCGAAGATGCCTTTCGCGCTGGTCGTTCGACGTATCGCATCGCCGAGCCGCTAATTACCTTTCACCAGGCCATCGTCCGCACTGACCTTGGCTCTCTGGAAAGCGGTCGGGCACAGGAAGTGTGGGCGCGCAAGCAGCCACAGTTTCTATCTCAGGTTTTGGGGCCGCAATTCGAGAGCCTGTCTCGGGCTTATACGGAACTCGCCCCTGTCGACCTGTTCGGCGAACGACCGGCGGAAGTCCGTACAGGGGTGATCACTGATCACTCGAGACGCACCCAGATCGAAATCGATGTGGCCGCTTTCAGCGCTGCCGAACCCGGCAAACCGCGCCGGCTAATAGCCCTAGGCGAGGCCAAATGGGGTAAGACCATGGGTGCACGGGAGATAGAACGTCTGCGCCGAGCGCGGGAGCTACTCACGGAGCGCGGATATGACACTCGAGACACGGTGCTTGTCTGCTACAGCGGCACCGGCTTCGCCAAGGATATACACGAAGATAACGAAATCCGCCTCATCGGAGTGAACCGGCTCTATGCTCACGCATGAACCACGCGGAGCCGCTCGATATGTGCGCTAAACGTCACTGTCCCAGGGCGGGGAACCACCAAAGATCGTGTCGCTGCCCTTGCTCCAATGATTATGGCGGGCGTAGATGACACCCGACGGTATCTGGAGCTCCGGTACGTTGCCGGAATAAACGCAGTGTCGATGCCCGCTGCCGAGGAGCGAGTTGGACAGCATGCTGGCCTCGGCCACACTCATCACGTACACCCCGTCCTCGGGGACGCCGCTCGCCCGCCGGTATTCGGCGTAAGGGATGCCGTCCTTGGTCGGGGTCACGTCCATCATCGGGCCCAGGCGGTTTCCCTCAAACGTCATGGAATTCGCCGCCTTGATGGTGGCCTTTGCGCCGTAGCTGGCGGGGACGGTGTTGTTCCTTATGCTGACGGTGTCGCAGAAACTCGCGTAAATGCCCCGCACGATCCTATTCTGGATCGTGTTGTTCTCGATCGTCACGGTGGTGTAGAGGGGGTATTGCGGGGGCCGGTGGGTAAACGAATCTCCCCCTTGGGCAACTATAGACGCCTGGCCCGGGTAGTCCCGCTCAACCTGGGACACCGACGTCGCTCCGATGGTGCAGTTTCGGATGATGATCCGGTTACAACCGAACTGCGCGGTCAGGCCCTTGCCGGGAACATGCGGCACGCGCACCCCGTCCATGATCGCTGTCTTGATGTAACTCATGCCCACCCCGTTCTCGTGAGGGTAGCGATCGAGCTGGTTGGCCGGGTAGCCGACGGAACCCGGGCCCAGCACTGCGGCGAAATCTCGCTGGATACGGTTCTCGATAGGCTCGCCGCGCTTGGCATTTCCGTAGAAACAGAGCGGGGCGCCGAGGAAGACATCCGGTTCGCCCACCAACTCGACATGGGCGTCCCGGCGTAGATGCACCGATACCGCCGGCACATCGAAGACCACATGGCCGGAAGTGTGGAACTCGCCGGCTGGGACGATTACTCGGCCGCCGCCGGTTTCCTCGACATCAGACCTGAGGGCAGAAAACGCCGGGTACCAATCGTCCACGGTAGTCCCCCAGCCCGTCGTGTACCGCACAACGTGGTGGGAGTAGTTGGTGAGCAGGTACTCCGGTAAATCCAGGTCGCCAAGGATTTGCTCGGTTCCCGCCGTGCCCGGTGTGGCTCCCCGGGCCGCCACGCTGCCGGTCAGGCTGCTCACTGTCACGGCCGCTAGGCCGGCCGCTGCCCCCAAGAAGGCACGCCGGGTGTGTCCGGTCACCGATATACGTCTGCTCACCGCTAACTCCTAGGGGTAGGTTCGGTACTAAATCTGAACCTCATGTATGGGGGCCAGCGATACAATGGAACAGCGCTAGCGATTCCTCAGGGATGCCATGCCGACTCGCACGACCTCTCACCTTACAGACATGCATGTGATCGCGGAGAGCAGAATGGTGACTTGTTCCTCCGCTGCGCGGTGGTGGCCCCATCACCTGTCACCTCCGCTGCGCGGTGGTGAACCTGTCACCTCCGCTGCGCGGTGGTGAACCTGTCTCGCCCGGCGAGGTCATGATGCGTAGCGATCTCTCGCCATACGCCGCCGGGCAATAGCTTCCGAACCGCGGCCCCCTGTGACTCGGCGTGCTCGATGCCGAACTGACCTCCGACATGCAGCAGTGACTCCGCCCGCCGCACCACGCCGCGCAGCACCGCGAGCCCGCCCTCGTCGGCCCAGAGCGCTTCCGCCGGATCATGCCCCGCTTCGGGAGCGACCGTCTCAACGCGATCAATATATGGCGGGTTGGACAGCACCAGGTTCACGGAACCGTCGAGCTCACCGAGAACCCCGGGATCGGTGGCATCGCCGGACACGATCTCCACCCCCGAGCCCTCGGCGATTCCAACGTTGGCAACATTGCGGGCGAGCCAGGGCAACGCCCCGGGGTCACTCTCGACGGCCGTCACATGCATCCCGGGCAGCTCATTCGCAAGCGCCAACCCGATTGCGCCCGACCCGGCGCACAGATCTACCGCCCGCGACCTGTCGGCGCCGGACGGTCGCGCCGACAGGCGCTCGATTCCCCAACCGGCCAACAGCTCGGTCTCGGGACGCGGAATGAAAACACCGGGACCGACCGACAGTTCGATTCGACGAAACGGCGCGATGCCCGTGAGATGTTGCAGCGGGACACGCGTAGCCCGTTGCGCAACGAGTCGTAGAAACCGCTCCAGCTGCGACTCCGTCGCCGTTCGGCGGCCCAATATGAGGTCGCGGGCCAAGGTCTGTCGAGAGATTCCCAGCACGTGCGCCGCGAGCAACTCGGCGTCCGCACGGGCCGATTCTATACCCGCGGTGGCGAGCGTTTCAGCTGCGTCACGAAGCAGCCGGTCCAGCGAGACCGGGTGCCCCGGCCCGGTCACTCCGCGGCCAGTTTGGTGGCGGTATCCGCCGTGGTCAGCGCGTCCAGTACGGCATCCAGGTCACCCTCGAGCACCTGGTCGAGGTTGTAGGCCTTGAAGTTCACCCGGTGATCGGAAATCCGATTCTCCGGAAAGTTGTAGGTGCGGACCCGTTCGGAACGGTCAACGGTGCGGACCTGCGACCGTCGGGCGTCGCTGGCGGCGGCGTCGGCCTCCTCCTGCGCGGCAACGACGAGACGCGCGCGCAGGATTCGGAGTGCCTGCTCCTTGTTCTGCAGCTGGCTCTTCTCGTTCTGGCACGAGACGACGATTCCGGTGGGGATGTGGGTGATACGGACGGCGGAGTCGGTGGTGTTGACGCTCTGCCCACCCGGACCCGACGAGCGGTATACGTCGATGCGCAGATCGTTTTGGTCGATGCTGACATCGACCTCCTCGACCTCGGGCATCACCATGACGCCGGCGGCCGAGGTGTGGATCCGGCCCTGCGACTCGGTGACCGGCACCCGCTGCACGCGGTGCACGCCGCCCTCGTACTTCAGCCGCGCCCACACGCCGTCGACGCTACTGGCCTTGGACTTGACCGCAATCGCGGCGTCCTTGTAACCGCCCAGGTCGGACTCGGTGGCGTCGATGATCTCGGTCTTCCAGCCGCGCCGCTCGGCGTAGCGGGTGTACATCCGCAGCAGGTCACCGGCGAACAGCGCCGACTCCTCGCCGCCCTCGCCGGCCTTGATCTCGACGATGACGTCTTTGACGTCGTTGGGGTCCTTCGGGATCAACAGCTCGCGTAGCGCGGACTCAAGCTCGTGAATTTTGCCGTCCAGCTGCTTGACCTCGAGGGCAAAGCTGGGATCCTCATCGGCATACTCGGCGGCAGTGTCCCGATCCGACTGCGCCTCATGAAGCTCGTTAGCCGCGGCCACGATGGGGCCGAGTTCGGCATACCTGCGGCCGAGCCGGCGTGCACGGGACGCGTCCGTATGCACGGCGGGATCGGCCAATTGATGCTCTAGATCGGCATACTCGGCTATCAGCGAGCTGGCACGATCGGTGTGAGCATCGGGCTGACTCTTGCCGGCATTATTACCGGAAGAACCTGCCACGACTAGTTGGTGGCGTCGGCGCTGGCTTCGACTTTGCCATAACGGCGCTGGAAGCGAGCCACGCGACCACCGGTATCGAGAATCTTCTGCTTACCGGTGTAGAACGGGTGGCACTGCGAGCAGATTTCGGCGTTGATAACACCGCTCTTGGCTGTGCTGCGAGTGACGAAGGAGGCACCACAGGAGCAGCTGACCTGCGTCACGTGGTAGTCCGGGTGGATATTGGCTTTCATAATGTCTTCTACTCTCTTCGCAGTCGCCGGGTCGCCCACGTCAAAACGCGAACGTGAACCGGTACCGCATTTTCTGGGATATCCGACGGATACTTCTTTGACACGCACACTTCATTAATACGCAACGACACATGGCCGCTAGGCATATAAGTGTGCCACGGCACGTAGATATTCCCGCAGGCGGCATCTGATGTCCCGGTGGAGCGGTAGCGTCCTAGCGAAATGAGCCGCCATCCGGATCTGCCGAAGGGCGCCTGGTCGAATTACAAGGATCTACTGTCGTTCAAGATCAAACGCGGGCAAACGCTCCGTTCGGAGGCGCTGAACCCAGGTCATGTCGAATATGCCGCGCAGGTGTGGGACTCGTTCCTTAAGGCCCGCAAAGCGGCTAAGAAACCTGGCCTGCACTGCAGGTGAGCATCCCGGGCGACCTGGACTTAGCCTTCTTCGCGCTGGGCCCCGTTGGATCGTTCCGGTATCGCAGCATATTCACCGAAGCGACTGTCCGCGAGATCACGGCGATTCATCGGTCGATGGGGAGCGAGGCGGTATTCCAGATCGAGACACCCGTGGAACTAGCGCTCGCGGCCAAGCCTCCCGCGGCGCTACAGGGCCGTGCCGCGCGGCTGCTCGCCAAGGGGATCATCCGACTAGCGGAGCGCTCCCCCCGTGGGGCCCGATTTGGTGTTCACCTCTGCCTCGGCAACATGAATAATCGTGCCTACGACAAGATGCGCGACGCGACGCCGCTGGTCGCCATGAGCAACGCGATCGCCGCCGACTGGCCGCTAGGCCGATCATTGGAGTACATCCATGCCCCCCTGGCGGCGACCGAGGCCCCTCCCTCGCCGCGAAAAGACTGGTATCTGCCGCTGAGCAAGCTTCGGCTGCCCGAGCAGACTCGGTTCGCCTCCGGCCTAGCCCACGAGAGTTCGGCGGTGAGCGACGCCGAACAGGCGGAGACGCTGGCCGTAGTCGAGGGTCTCATCGGGCGACGAGTAGATGTCGCCGCCGCCTGTGGTTTCGGCCGGCGCGAGCTACCCGCGGCCGAAGAGATCATGCGCCGCTCCCGATTCCTCGCTGAGCAGCCTTAACAAAGCACACAGGGTGGGCCCGGCAGCGAACTGCCGCAGCCCACCCTGTAAGAAGCGCGGAACGAACTAGTCGTTTCCGTTGTCGGGCGTCGTCTTCTGGATCTGCATCAAGAACTCGGCGTTGGTGCGTGTCTTTTTGAGCTTATCCAGCACTAGGTCGAGGGCCTGCTGCGAGTCAAGCGCATGTAGCACCTTGCGCAGCTTGTAGATGATGGCAAGCTCATCGGACGCGAGCAGCAGCTCTTCCTTACGAGTACTGGAGGCATCGACGTCCACCGCGGGGAAAGTCCGCTTGTCGGCAATGCGCCGGTCCAGCTTGAGCTCCGCGTTGCCCGTGCCCTTGAACTCCTCGAAGATCACCGTGTCCATCGTGGAACCGGTCTCCACCAGCGCGGTCGCGATGATGGTGAGCGAACCACCGTGCTCGATATTGCGGGCCGCGCCGAGGAAACGTTTCGGTGGATACAGCGCGGTGGAATCGACACCACCGGACAGGATGCGCCCCGATGCCGGCGCCGCCAGGTTGTAGGCACGACCGAGCCGGGTGATCGAGTCCAGCAGCACCACAACGTCGTGACCCAACTCCACCAGCCGCTTGGCACGCTCGATGGAGAGCTCGGCCACGGTGGTGTGGTCCGTCGGCGGCCGGTCGAAGGTCGAGGCGATGACCTCGCCCTTCACCGTGCGCTGCATGTCGGTGACCTCCTCGGGCCGCTCGTCGACGAGGACGACCATGAGGTGGCATTCGGGGTTGTTGGTGGTGATCGCGTTGGCGAGCGCCTGCAGCACCATCGTCTTACCCGCCTTGGGCGGGGAAACGATGAGGGCACGCTGACCCTTACCGATGGGCATCACCAGGTCGATGACGCGAGTGGTGAGCTGTTGGGGCTCGGTCTCCAGGCGCAGCCGATCCTGCGGGTATAACGGCGTGAGCTTGTGGAACTCCGGCCGACGCTGCGCCTGATCGGCCTCGACTCCGTTGAGGGTTTCCAGCCGAATCAACGGGTTGTACTTGTTCTGCCGCTCACCGTCCCGGGGCTGGCGAACCTGTCCGGTCACGGCATCACCACGGCGAATGCCGTACTTGCGGACCTGGGACAACGACACGTATACGTCGTTGGGGCCGGCGAGGTAGCCCGAGGTGCGGATGAATGCGTAATTGTCGAGAATGTCGACGATTCCGGCCACCGGGAGCAGCACGTCGTCGTCGCCGACCGTGGGCTCGCTCTCGTTGCGGTCGCGGCCACCGCCGCCGCCATTGCCACCGCGACGGTTGCGGTCGCGGTCACGGTCACGGAACCTACCGCCGCGGCCGCGGCGACGGCCGAAGTCGCCGTCCTCATCGGAGCTGTCGAAACGATCGGGGCCGCGGTCGTTTCGGTCACCGCGCTCAGCGCGGTCGCCGCCGCGGTCGTTCCGCTCGGCACGGTCACCGCGATCACCGCGGTCACCGCCACGGTCGTTACGGTCGCCTGACCTGCGCTGCGGCGAGCGACGCGAGTCGCGCCCGCCGCCGCGACGGCCGCCTGCGCGGTCACCGTCGCCGTCCATGTTGCTGGTCTCGGAGTTCGAGCCGCCGGAGTTGCTGGGGGCGTCCGTGGGAATGGGCGGAGCGGTCAATTCCACTGTGTCCGCGCGGGTGGTCCCGGCCTGCCTGGTCGCCCGGCGACGCGGGCGGGAGGACGAGACCCCCGACGTTCCGCTCTCCGCTGCTGTATCTGACCCCGCTGACTCGGACATGGTGTTGGCCTCCCCCATCGACAACTGAACCTGATCGGCGCCCTCAGACGCTGCGGACGCTGGCCGCGAGGCACGCGGCCGCTCGGACACCTGATTGAAAGCAGCCTCAGCCGCGGATGTGCTGCTAGCCGGGGTATGTGGGGCCGCGCCCGATTGGCGCTGACCTATAGCGGCAATAAGCTCGCTCTTACGCATCCGCCCTGTACCGCTGATACCGACTTCGCCGGCGAGCTTCTGCAACTGCGCCAGCAACATGCCGGACAGGCCGCTCTTTGCGGGGCGGGACTTGCTCACGGAGCTTTCTTCGCTCCGACTGCCCTCTCCTGTGGACGCGGACGCGTCAGTTTCTGCAGGGAGAAGGCTAGATGTGTCGCTCAATGGGTTTCCTTACTCTGCGACTGGTCAAGGTCATGAAAACACTTGACCGGATATCGATCGCGGCACAACGCGCACGTTGACACCGCTATACGCACCCACAGACGGGTGCGGGAATTACATCTCTACCTATCACCGGCAGGCGCGAAATACATATAAGGGTGTAGTGCTAGACCTGCGCTCCGATAGTTAGATTGCCGTCGGTATGCCTGACTCATTATTGCTGATGCAACACAATGATCATGCAACACAGCTGAGCTGACGATCTCCTATGAGGGCTAAGCCAATAGGGCAGAACCGATAGGAACGTGCTGAATGCACAATCGCGCATCTGGCGGCTGACTAGCTAGATCGTAGACGTCATAACCGACGCAAGGCAACTGGTTGGCTTCATGGCGTGTCTCGGGCCCGTCCTGGACGCTACAGGTCCAAGTCTAGCGCGTCCCCGGCAAGGAGCCCACCTGGGCTACCGTTGCGCCCCGCGACCGGATCGCGAGACTACGTAGCACAAACGGCGGCTCGGCGTCGGGGAGGTATGAGCCGCGTGGCGCCGCGGCGAGAACGGTCGGTCCGGCGCCCGACAACACGGCCGCTATTCCCACGCTGCGCAGCCGGTCAATCAGGGCGGCACTGTCCGGCATGGCGGCGGCTCGCACGTCTTGATGCAGCCAGTCTCGTGTTGCAGGCAACAACAGACCGGGATCGTGACAAAGGGCATGCATCAGCAGCGTCGACCGACCGGCGTTGGCGGCGGCATGCGCGTGCGGAACGTGTGCGGGCAGCAACGCCCGTGTCTCGTCGGTTCGGCTGCGCTGCGCTGGCACATACACCGCCGAAACCAGCTCCGGTGAAATCGGACAGTTGGCCGCATGCACGGTTCCCGACTCGCGCCAGGTGACGACGAGCCCACCCAGCAGGCAGGCCGCCACGTTGTCGGCGTGCCCCTCGAGCCGAGTGGCGAGCTCGAGCACTGCGGCATCGTCGAGCCGTCCGCCCGGGTCGGCCGTCAGGGCACGCGCGGCAAGGATTCCCGACACGATGGCCGCCGCGGATGAGCCCAGCCCGCGGTGGTGCGGAATCCGGTTTCGACAGCGCAGCCGCAGGCCGGCGGGCTGTCCACCCAGCCGATCGAACGCCGCGCGGGCCGCGCGAATGATGAGGTTGTTTTCGTCGCGGGCCACCTCGGCCTCGCCCTCACCGGCAACGTCGACAGACAGGCCCCCGTCGGCAATCTCCAGGATGACCTCGTCGGTGAGCTCCAACGCCAGCGCAAGGCTGTCGAAACCGGGGCCGAGGTTGGCGCTGGTCGCGGGTACGTCGACGGTGACAGGACCGAAAAGGAAGCGCGGCATGGCCGATAGCCTGGCATATATCGATCGACCCACGACACACCGGAGTTACGGCAACACGACCGACACTGGCTATATTCGGCGCATGCGGATCGGCATCGACCTCGGCGGC
>DATATO010000019.1:0-5588 GCA_036268755.1 Mycobacteriales bacterium
CGACGTTTGAGGGGCTTCGCAGCTTTGGTGAAGAGCAAGGAGAGGCCGGATATAACGAGGTCAGCGGATCAGTGCCGCAGTTGCTCATACCCGATCAGAATGGGGGAGCATTGCTGGCGGTCTGGGATCCCAACGAGGAAATAGGCTTTCGCTATAAAGCATTTGAGGGGCCCCGGGCCACGCAACTTACACAAGTTTCTGATTCACAGCTAATACTTCCAACACAACATGGCATGACATTAGGGTCTGCAATCAGAACTGCGCAAGAATTCCAACACAGGGCGCTTCCCGCCAGGCCGGTAAGCGGCCAAACTGCTGTGCGTGTCTTGCGTGAAAGGCTCGGCAACGAATTTATAAATACGGTGGAAAAGAAAGGCGGGTTCGACCGAACTAGGGAAGTCCACTACGAGGAGCCCGGATCCGGCCCCTATCGAGGGTATCGACCAGGGCTAGGTCTGCCTGGGCGAACGTCCGGCGGGGGTCACGACCCTAGAGGACGGGCACGTTAGAAGCGACGCAGCTCACTGTTACACGGCCCACCCTGACGGAGGATTCTCCCGCCACGGTGGCACGATAAGGCTGTGGCTGACATCGAATATCGCGTAGAGCACGACACCATGGGCGAAGTTAAGGTTCCGGCGACGGCGAAGTGGCGGGCGCAGACACAGCGGGCCTGTGAGAACTTCCCCATCTCCGGCACTACACTGGAGCCGGCGCACATCCACGCGTTGGCGCAGATCAAGGCCGCGGCAGCGATCGTCAATGCCGAGCTGGGTGTGCTCGAGCCGGGTATCGCCAAGGCGATCGCCGGCGCCGCCGAGCGGGTCGCGGCCGGCGAGTTCGACGAGCACTTCCCCATCGACGTGTTCCAGACCGGCTCCGGCACCTCCAGCAACATGAACACCAATGAGGTCATCGCCACGCTGGCGAGTGAGGAATCCGGCGCCGCCATCCACCCGAACGACCACGTCAACGCCTCGCAGTCATCCAACGACGTGTTTCCCTCCTCGATCCACATCGCCGCGACCGGCGCGGTCACAAACCAGCTCATCCCGGCGCTGCGGCACCTGCATGAGACACTATCGGCCAAGGCCGACGAGTTCGCCACCGTGGTGAAGGCCGGCCGCACCCACCTGATGGACGCCACCCCGGTCACGCTCGGCCAGGAGTTCGGCGGCTACGCCGCGCAGGTTTCGCTCGGCATCAACCGACTCGAGTCCTCGCTCCCCCGCCTCGCGCAGCTGCCGCTCGGCGGCACCGCCGTCGGTACCGGCATCAACACCCCGGCCGGCTTCGCGGCCAAGGTCATCGCCGAGCTGGCCAGTGCCACTGGCCTGCCACTCACCGAGGCCGAAAACCACTTCGAGGCGCAGGGCGCGCGGGACGCGCTCGTGGAAACCTCCGGTCAGCTGCGCACCATTGCGGTAGGACTGAACAAAATCGCCAACGACCTTCGGCTGATGGGCTCCGGCCCACGCACCGGACTGAGCGAGATTGCGCTGCCGGACCTGCAACCCGGATCGTCGATCATGCCCGGCAAGGTGAACCCCGTGATCCCGGAGGCCGTGACCCAGGTCGTCGCCCAAGTGATCGGCAACGATGCCGCGGTCGCTGTCGGCGGCGCCGGCGGCCACTTCGAACTCAACGTGATGCTGCCCATGATGGCCCGCAATCTGCTGGAATCGATCCGGCTGCTGGCCAACGTGAGCAGGCTGTTCGCCGACCGCTGCATCGCGGGCATCACGGCCAACGCCGGGCGGTGCCTGGAGTACGCCGAGTCATCGCCGTCGATCGTGACGCCGCTTAACCGCTACCTCGGCTACGAGGAGGCGGCCAGCATCGCTAAGCAGTCGCTGAAGGAGCGGAAGACCATCCGCCAGGTCGTGCTCGAGCGTGGTCACGTCGAGAACGGCAAGCTCACCGAGGCGCAGCTCGACGAGGCGCTCGACGTGCTGAGCATGACCAAACCGGCGTAGTAGCTCGGCTTAAGGCTTCAGCCACTCAACAGCGTTCCTGTCGATGAACTCGACAGGAACGCTGTTTTTGTGCTCTAAACAGCAGCGCTGTCGAGTTCGTCGACAGTGAGCGCCTAGGAAGACATCGCAGCGGAGGCACTACGCGAAGCTATGGCTCCGCACGCCCATCACCTGAAAGGCTTCCTCTGGAACGAGGCGGAACACCAAGAACGTTGGGCTGCCATGAAAACTATATGTTCCGCGGAGGCTTTACATCTTGTTGTAGTCGGCTCACCCATGGATCCGGCGCGGCAGGAACGCGCGTGACGCGCATGCCTAGAACGACTGCTGTTCGAACTGGAAGCCGCCGGAGTTATACAGGTGGCGTTGGAAAGCCGCGGTGAGGCACTCAACCGGAGAGACCAACAGGCGGTAGGCGGCTACCTAGCGCGGAAAGTTATCCGTGACCTACGCGTCATACATGGTGACCCACAGAAGGAACCACTCCTGTAGGTACCCAATACGATCGCCGGAGCAGTGGGGCTGGCCGCCGAAGGCGGCGACTCTAGCTTCCGGCTGATGCTCAACGACATGGTTGAGATACACGAAATCGGGCTCACATGACGGTGAGCCCGATCTCAGATGCGCCAAACGCGGGCCCCGGTCTGCCCCCGGACTCCCGCGCCGACTTCCGACAGTTCCGAAAAGTGCCGGCCTCGTCTTAGAGACTAGCCCAATCACTAGCCCATGCCATGGGCGTCGCTGTACGAATCCCCAGCGATATCGAGCCAAGTCGGCTGGACATTCGTGGACCGTCGTGGCAAAGCCAGCGTTATGTGGCTAAACATCCCCTGCCGGTCCTATTTCAGCAGGTAGCGAGCCATGACGAGGCGCTGGATCTGATTAGTTCCCTCGTAGATTTGGGTGATCTTGGCGTCGCGCATCATCCGCTCGACCGGAAAGTCTCGGGTATATCCGGCGCCGCCGAACAGCTGCACCGCATCCGTGGTTACCGACATCGCCGTGTCGGACGCGAAACACTTGGCCGCCGCCGAGGCGAACCGCAGATCCGCCGCGCCCTGGATGGCCTTGGTCGCGCCCGCATAGACCAGCTGTCGGGCGGCCTCCACCCGCATCGCCATCTCGGCAATCATGAACTGCACGCCCTCGAAGTCGGCGATCGCCCGGCCGAACTGCTGGCGCTGCTTGCTGTACTCGATGGCGGCATCCAGCGCGCCCTGAGCAATGCCCACCGCCTGGGCGCCGATAGTCAACCGAGTGTGGTCCAGCGACCGTAGAGCGGTGGTGAAACCGGTACCCGGCTCCCCCACTATGCGATGGGCCGGGATGCGACAGTCACGCAGATAGATCTCACACGTCGGCGAACCCTTGATTCCCATCTTGCGCTCGGGCTGTCCGACGGAAAATCCCGGGTCGTCCTTGTGCACCACGAAGGCGGAGATGCCATGAGTGCCGGCGTCGGGAGCCGTCTTCGCCATCACGGTGTAAAACGCGGAAATACCGGCGTTGGTAACCCACGCCTTGGTGCCGTTGAGCACCCAGGCGTCGCCGTCGCGGATGGCGCTGGTGCGCATCCCGGCCGCGTCCGAGCCTGACTCTCGCTCGGACAGTGCGTAGGAGAACATCACGTCACCCGCGGCAAGTGGCGGCAGCACCTCCTGCTTGAGCTCCTGCGAGCCGGACAGCATTACCGGCAGCGAGCCAAGCTCGTTGACGGCTGGAATGAGCGAACTGGCGGCGCAGCCCCGCGCGACCTCCTCGACCACGATGTTGGTGGCGACCTCGTCGGCGCCGGCCCCGCCGAATTCGGTGGGCACATGCGCGGCGTGGAAACCGGCCTTGACCAGCACATCATGTGCCTCGACCGGAAACCGGCTGTGCTCGTCGACGTCGGCCGCGTACGGGGCGACGCCGCGCCTCACCATGTTGCGGATCGCCGTTCGCAGCTCCACATACGGTTCCGCGAGGTGGTATGTAGCATCTGGATCGGTTTTCACGGTCACCTCCATGTGCGGACGCATCGCCGAGGAGTTGAAGAATATTGGACGCAACGCTCAACGCCGAGTTCATCGGCCTCAAGTCAGACCGAAATTGCGTCGTTTTTCCCGTCAGAGGACCATGGGCCGTCCGGTTAGTTTCTTCCCCGGCCAGGGCACCTCGGCCGGCAGCGAGATATATCTGGGATAGGGTTTGGCAAGGGGTGACCGATATGTCTCACTTTAGACCCGAACCGACCAACACCTTGACTCAGCCGACCGAACGGGCGCGGCTCGTCAAGAAGCCGCGCCTCACCGTGATTGGCACCGGATACCTGGGGACAACGCATGCTGCCTGCATGGCCGAGCTGGGTTACGAGGTCCTCGGCTATGACACAGACGCCGACAAGATAGCGACGCTTAGCGCGGGCAAGGTACCGTTTTTTGAGCCTGACCTAGATGATCTGCTGGAACGCGGCATCGCGCGAGGCAAGTTGCGGTTTACCTCCGACATCGATGAGATCGCTGCTTTCGGAGACGTGCACTTCATCTGCGTGGGTACGCCGCAACTGCCGAACAGCATGGCCGCCGACACCTCCTACCTCCACGCCGCCGTCGAGGAGCTGGCCCCGCTGTTGCGTCGCCGTTGCCTGGTGGTGGGCAAGTGCACCGTCCCGGTCGGGACCGCAGCCGAGCTGGCAGATCTGCTCAAGCGCCTCGCACCGAGCGAGTCCGAGCTGGCATGGAATCCCGAGTTCCTGCGCGAGGGGCTCGCGGTGTCGGACACGCTACGTCCCGACCGGCTAGTGTTCGGCGTCACCAGCGGATGGGCCGAACAACAACTGGACGCCGCCTACACAGAGGTTGTGTCGCTGGCAGAGCGGGAAAGCCGCGAACTCCCCACCGTCGTGACCGACTTCGCCACTGCCGAGCTGGCAAAGGCGGCCGCCAACGCGTTCCTCGCCACCAAGATTTCCTATATCAACGCCATGGCCGAGATGTGCGAGGCGGCCGGCGGGAACGTGGCGTCGCTGGCGGCCATCCTGGGCCAGGACCCCCGCATTGGACGCCAGTTCCTGCGCGCCGGAGTGGGATTCGGCGGCGGCTGCCTGCCCAAAGACATCCGCGCCTTCGCCGCACGCGCCCAAGAGCTCGGCGTGAATTCGGTGACACGCATCCTCGCCGAGGTGGACGACATCAATCTGCGTCGCCGCACGCACGTCGTCACGTTGACCCGCAGGATCTGCGGCGGCAATCTATTCGACCGCCGGATCGCCGTGCTCGGGGCGGCCTTCAAGCCGCACTCCGACGACGTCCGCGATTCCCCCGCGCTCTCCATCGCCCAGCGGCTGCACGACGCGGGGGCGGTTGTGACGGTCTGCGATCCGCAGGCCGTCGACAACGCTCGACGCAAGCTGCCGGTGGTGGGGTATGCCGGCTCGGCCGACGAGGCTGTGGTCCATGCCGACGCCGTGCTACTGCTCACCGAATGGCCGGAATTCCGGGACGCCGACCCACGTGCCTGGCTCGACCTGGTGGCACATCGCCGGATCTTCGACGGCCGCGGCTGTCTCAACGGAAACGCCTGGCGCGACGCGGGCTGGGAGTTTCACTCGCTGGGACAGTGACGATCGGC
>DATATO010000020.1:0-10233 GCA_036268755.1 Mycobacteriales bacterium
CATCCGGTTGATCAGACAGCCAGATTCTGTGAAGTACCTCAGGGTCAACGAGGGCGGGATCCACGCCTCGGCCGGTCCACTGCCTCGCGAAGGCCCGTCCATACTCGTTGAAAACTGCCCGCTCGAACGTAGCCTTGGTGCCGCGTTCCAGAACTGGGCGCGGCAGGATGTCGCCAAAAAGATCGATCATGGTAGAAGCCCGACCGGACCAGCCCCAGAACCCTGCTGCGTGCGCCACGGCTGCGACGAAATCCGGCTCCGCGAATGGGGCAACATAGTCGACCCGCATATCGCGCGCAATCGCATGGTGGGTCTCGAAGCTGCGGGTAATGGCTCGCCGGCGCGTGTATTGCCAAGCGTTGTGGCCGGCGTGCAGGGTCAAAGCGGCTGCGTCTTCGGCATCGCGACGCTCGATCAGGGCCTTCACCGGCGGCCGCAGCCAGGTGCGCTGGTACCGGTTGGGTGACCGACGCATGAGGTGGCGGCGCACGGGTGCGGGCGCCATGGACGCGGCGGCCATGGGGTAGAGCCGACGGTCGACCCGACCGCGCCACGCCACCATCTTTGTGATCGGTGTGATCCGTTTCGGTCCGAAGACCTCGTCGCCGCACTCACCGATGATTAATGAACCACCCCGGGCATTGTCCATCAGTCGCCAGGTGGGAGCGAGATTGGGCGGCCAGACCGAACCGTAGCGCAGCAGCAATGCAGTCACGATCGGCCCGAGCACGTCATGTTCATCCCCGACCTGGATCACAACCTGGTCCGGCACACCGAGGTGATCGAGGACCAGGCGCTGCCACGACGACTCCTCCGCTTGCGGCACTCCCGGGTAGGTAAGCGTCAAGGCAACCGGCAGTGGCAGGCCTTCGCGACGCGCCACTGCGAGGGCTGCGCCGAGCAACGCGGAGGAGTCCCGGCCACCGGAGAAAGCGATCACGCACGGTGAACGCTGCAGGCACCGGAGGAGGATCCGGTCGAGTACCTGGCGAGGACTGGCGAGGGTCCTGCTCGGCAAGCGCTCGGTGTCGAACCCGTGTACCCACCCACTGGCGGCCTCGAGCGGGTCCATACGGTAGAAGTCGTACACGTCCTCTCCTTCGGGCCAGAGCATGACGTAGCCCGCCGCAGCTGGCCGGCGGGCTACGCGTCAGCACTCAGCTCAGGAACACGGTCCGGAGTTGACTACCCCGATGCTGGCCCCGATGGTTCCGCCGATCGTGATACAAACGTCGATGAAGCTACTACCCCCGCCGGAGAGGGTCAGATCCTCAACGGATGCCACTCGGATCAGTTCGGGGGGCAGGTAGGCTTCGCGCATCGCTGCACCTCCTTTCCGGATGTCGTATGAGTCATGTAGCCCACAACCGAAGCTAGCTGACCGCGGGCTCCGCTAATAAGGAGGCGTTACACCTAAGGTCGCCCTCAGGCGAGCAAGCCGGCCTCTGCGAGGTCGGCGAGAAATCTGTCAACATCGGCGCGCGCGGTGCACTCGTCGACCTCAAACCTCGCGAGCAGCGCAGCGACCAGGTCATCACGGTGTCGCGCGACGCCGAGGAGCTCGAACAAGTAGACCCCGCTACCGCGGATGGTGAGGTACTGGGAGCTGTCTAGATCAAGTACAACCAGTTCGCCACCGACCGAGCAGCTGGATAGGCCGCCCTCTCGGAGGCGTGCGGTCCCTCGGTGGGCGGCTGTCATGTGGCCTCCTCGGGGGCGCGGGCAGTTGTTGGACTATTTGCCTGACCGCCGTGCATGTCCACCACCTCGGCCTAGCCTGTCCATCCGTTACTGATGTACCTGGCGATCTGGCACTACTGGCGTTTCCGGGGTGATCCCATGATCGCGAGGCGTGGTGGGCAGAGGATGCCGCGGATGAGATCACCACGGCGATCAATGCGTTGGGGTTATGTGATCGTAGGTGGCGGGTAAGTAGGCGCAGGGTGTTGGTGACTTCGGAACGCGCATCGGATAGGCCGTGCTCGCACCGACCGAGTTGAGGATCAGCGCGCAGCACTGGGTGATGGTGGTGGCGAGTCTGACGAAGGCGGGAGCCGGGCTGGGCCAGAAGATCCGTCCAGCCGGTAGCGCTAGCGCGGTACCCACATCGCGGCAGGTGAAGTCTTCTCGAAGCCGTTCTATGCGTAGGTAGTGCGGGTATGAGCTGCTGAGCACGGGTCAGTGCCCAGATCGTCGAGGAACCGATTGAAGGTTGCGGCAATGCGGTCCTTGTCCGCCTACATCCGCCGCCCACTGTCGTGATCCGTCACGACCAGCAGATGCCGCTGGCTCTAAGCGATAGGCGATCTCAGTTGGTCAGCCCGACCGACAACGGCAGGCCCCGGAAGTCGCAGATCAGGTGCAACTTGTAGCTGAAGCCACTCCGGGAACGACTCAGGGCGTGCCGGCAGGGTTCTGCAGAACCGCGCCCGACGTTCTCCGGAGGCTGTTCGGCAGGCGAATCGGTGTCATTCCGAACCCGCCCGGCGTGTCCGGAGGCTCTGATCAGTTGAGAAAGCGATGGGTCTTGGGCATGGGAAGATCAAAATATCCGGCGGAGCTGCGCGAGCGTGCGGGTCCGGATGGTCGCCGAGGTACGAGCGAGCTATAGCTCGGAGTGGCCGCGATCGAGGCCGTGGCCGCCAAGTTGGGTGTTGGGACAGCGGAGACGCTGCGTAGCTGAGTACGCCAAGCCGAGGTTGATGCCGGCCAGGGGGTCGGGATGAGCAGCGAGGACCACGCCGGGATCAAGCGGCTCAAGCGTGAGGTCGCCGAGCTGCGCCGAGCTAACGAGGTCCTCAAGGCCGCCTCGGTTTTCTTCGCTGCCGAACTCGATCGGCCACCGCGACGCTCGTGAAGTTCATCGATGAGCACAAGGGTCATCGCAATCGGGATCTTCATCTCCGCCAGGTCGCCACAGCCACGCGGACCTCACCAACGCCATCTTCACCGACACCCGCGGCCTTCGATGAAGCTCGAAGGCCCCACGGCGTGGTCTCCCATCCCGGCAGACCCGCAGCCGATATGTTCGATTTCATCCACTACCAGTGATCAGGCGTTTCTGCTCGTGACAGTGCCTATGGCAGCGACGTTCCCCAGTCGCTCCGCTATAGCCGGATTCAAGGCGTCCACCGTGGAGAATGTCGTTGCGGTGATTACCCGAGCGGTTACTTACCGCAGCCAAACGTAACGCTGCGGTGACAGAGACCCGCTACGGTTCGGATGGCCGGCGGCGCGGGGCTTCAAATCCTCCTTACGTGCCGCCGGCTCCCGTTTGGCCCTTGCTTAGTCCAGCTCGCCCGCACGGATTTCGGCGATGAGTGCGGCCCACTGCGGCGCGGTGACGCGCAACACCGGGCTCAGGTCGCCGAGCTTGCTGTCCCGCACGGCCGTGCCGGGTGCCAGATCGGCAACCTCAACACACGCGGCGTTGCCACTGGAGCGGCTAGACTTTCTCCACGCAGGAGCTAGGTCATCCATGATAGGGCCTCATTTCTGCTGGTCAGTGTGTGTATTCAGGAATCTCCGCAAGCAGCGTCAGGCTCTCGTCGCAACCGAGAGCCTGACTGCGGAGTTCATCAAAGAGCCTAGTGAGGGTGGCTACGTCTGAGTCATCGTCGATGATGTGGCCGCCGAGGGCGTACTCCTGCCAGCCGGCGTCGGGGAGTAGTCCGTCCGGGAAGCTGAGCAGCGTAAACGCACCCGACATGCCGCTATGCAAGCCGAGCGCGAACGGCAGTATGCGGATCTCCACGTTGGGCAGCTTCGCCCATTCGAGCAGCTGCTCGAACTGTTCGGCAGCAACGGTCGACTGCGCGCACCGTGTCAGGGCCGCTTGCGACACCACCGCGGACAGCTGCAACGGGTCGCTGCCAGTGAGGCGCTCTTGACGGCGCAGCCGTGCCTGTACGCGCCGCTCCAGGTCGTCCGGTTTGAGAGCGCCACGTAGGACGTGCAGGTCTCGGGCGTACGCCTCGGTCTGGAGCAGGCCAGGGATGAGCTCCAGCTCGAAGGAGCGGACCGAGCTCGCCTCGGTTTCGAGCCCGACGTATGCCGCGAGCCACTCTGGTAACCGTGCTGTCGACCACCAGCCTCGTTTGCCAGCTTCGGTCCTGAGCTCTTCGAGCGCGTCGAGTTTGTCCCCGGCGTCGTAGTGCTGAAGCAAGACGATCAGCTCGGTCTTCCCGATGACGTTGCGGCCGGACTCCAGATACGTGACCTTGGTCGGCGAGCAGCCCAACACGAACGCGGTCTGCTCCCGGGTCTCGTCGGCGTCAGCGCGGAGTTGACGCAGCGCCGCGCCGAGCTGGCGCCTCCTGATCGTGGGACCGGCCATGGTGCGGATCATAGCGGTCGTGATGGTACGTCACTCAATTAGCACGTGACATTGTGACGTCACAACCCGTAGCCTGCATGAGACGTCAAACCAAGGACGTTGGCCAGCTGCCCGGCTCGGTCTCGACAGCGAACCGGGCAGCGGTCCCCACCAGCGACAGGGACACCCGATGAACGCTTCCGGTGGTCATGCCCGCAATGTCCTTACCGGCGCCCCGAGCCGGCACCTCCACCGCGGGCAGGCCGCCCAGCCCAACACTCACCCCTTTGGGCTGGGCGGTCTGCCTTCGCTATGTGAGGGCTTCGCCAGCCGACTAGAGCTGGCTGCGGTGGTCGACATGACTCCGGAAGTGCGCGCCGCGCTGGCGACCCTCGGCGAGTGGATGCGCACCGGCGAGTTCAGAACCCTGGAAGTCGCTCACTGGCTGGTCGGAAGCTTCTGCTTCCGCGACGCCCGGTAGAGGCCCGGCGATGTTTCTTCCGACGAATCGCGTGTCGCGCCGCAGTGGGGCCGATGCCCGCTGGAGAGCGACGCTCACGCCGTTGATATCGACGCCGATCATCCTTATGGCGTCTACGTCGCTCGGTGCGGGCACCGACTGTTGATGGGTACGACACTGCACAAGCAACCCACCGGCGGGCGGACTTGCCCGTCTTGTGCCCGGTGGACCGACCGGTGAGCCTGCTCCCCCGGGGCGGCCCAGGGGGCAAGCACCGGCGCAGCACTCACCGCGCACTACACACCACGCGGCGCCGCCGCTATGTAGGTGTAGTGGATGCGCGCACGCTGGTCGAGCACCTGCTCACCGACGACGCCTTGAGCGCCGGTCGACGTCCGCAAGGGCGCTACATCGCGTTGTGCGGCGTCACCGTGCTCCCGGCCAGCTTGACCGTGGGCGAGCGCGATCGCTGCCGGTCGTGCGCGGCGGTGGCCCGGTGAGCGCCAACCGCCGCTTGATCATGTGCACCTGCGCGTGCATGGCGGCGCGGTCGGATTCTGCAACCTGGTGGCGAGCAAGCGCGACGGCGATATCGAGCTCGATCCCATGTCGACGGATGCTGCTTGCTGACCCTCAGCGAGGAAGGGGTGACCGAGCTGCGGGATGCCCTGACCGGAATGGCTGGGATGATGACTCCCGCGACGTGGCATTGCGCACAATGGGCGATAACGACACCCACCTAGTCCAGATCGAGGGCGGCGTCGCCTATTCGGTGTGCGGTCTGGTATTCGCGCCCGAACCGCTGGGAGCGAAAGACGAGCGGTTGTCGCTGCAGGGGCAATCCGCCCGATCCCGATTGAATTTGCCCGCAGCGCCGCAATGCCTCTCAAAGCGCCCGGAGACGGCTGTGGCCGCGACGAAACCACAAACTTGTGGAAGGGGTGGGGGGCAATGACGAAACAGAATGGCAAGCCGCTGCGGGGGGTGAACAGATTCGACACGATGGTGATCCGTGGCCCATGCTCCCAGCAGCATTGAGTCATTCCGATACAGTGTCCGTAGGCCGTTATCCCGTCACGTTCGGCAGTTGCTCTAGCAGCTCGGGATAGCAGGGAACCAGCCGGACGTAGGCATCGTGGGCGTAGGTTCCCGCCTCACCCCAGAGCGCGACCGCAGCCATCTCGGTAAGAGATCATGTAGTCAATATAGCTGAGGCGCCTACAATTCCTCGAGTCGGGGCGGTGCAAAGCGGGCGATCTCCAGACCGACTCAGGTGCCTAGCGTCAACAACACCACCTTGCCCTGGTCGACGTCGCCGCTGCTGTATGTGACCTTGCCACGATGCGAGACCTCGACCTGATAGAACTTCGAGTCGCTGGGGATCCCTGCCACCCCGAACGGGAACAGACAAGACCCGGCAGTGTCGACGGTTCTGCCCTTCCCAAGGGCACCGATTCCGACGATCTGACCAGCTGCGTTGTAGACGGTGATGGGTGAGCCCTCGCCAATGTCGGCGTAGCCCTTGGTGGCAATGCAGGGGAGGCCCATGCGCCTCTCAAGGAACGACGTGTTCCCCAACCCAGCGCGACGGAACCCTTCATCGAGAGGTCAGAACCGTCGCAACCGGTGAGGGCGAGGAGGAGGGCGGGGATTGCGGCGGCGGCGCGGCGCATGCCTGACTGCGTTGGGGCAAACATCAGCCCACCTTGGTCCACGTGCTGCACCCAGAGGTCTTGAACGCACCATCGCTGCTGCTGATAGTCACCGTGGAGGGGCCCCGGCCCAAGTTGTTGGCGAATGATCGAGTCAAAGTTGCCGCTGGTGTCCTTCTCCCGCTCCCAGTAACAAAGGCCCGATCCGTAAGATGCCGGACCGGTGGTGTGATAGGTGCCTGCGACGATGTCGGTACCCACCAGGTAGGTGCCGTCGCTGAAGCTGGTCACGGGACCAGAGTGCGTGGCCTGCGGACCAGAGCTTGGAGCGCGCAGGCTCGCGCCGTTGTCCAACGCGGTGGTGGAGTTGTTCATCACCAACGATGTGAACACCACCGCCAGCACGCATAAGCCGCCATCGATACCAGCGACATCTTCTGGGAGCGCGCCAGGGCGACGGCGCCCAATACAACCCCGACGATGGCGGCCAGCATGGTTAAGACATCGAGGAGCGGCACGATGGAGAACACGACCCCGATAATGCCGAGGATGAGCGCTGCGTAGGCGAGTCCGACGAAGTTCGCCGGTGGCGCAGGTGAGGCGTACCAAGGGAGTGAGTTGGTGGTTCGCCAGGCTGAGGCTCGTGAGCGGTCGGCGCGATCATCAGGAGATGTCAGATGGGGATGGTAGCTCTCGTGTGCAGCCCATGGTGATTTCCTCAGAGTGAGGGCAGTGAGGGGTGGCAATAAGTCATCGTGAGGAAATACTAAACGTGACCTAATAATGCCTACACCACTCAGATAGCGTAGCATGTTCACGGTTCAGTGATATCCGCGTACTTTGCGTCAACTACCGAACCCCAGCTTGGCTGCGCTGGATACGCTGCGGCAGGTCATGATGCTGGCCACAAGACGGGCTCCGTGGCCGCCATCCGTCACCGTACGACTCTACCCAAACCCCTCCGTCCGGTCGGTCTTCACTTCCTAGGTGGTGCGGGTACTCATGAAAAAAATTCTACCGGCTTACTCTATAGATATGAACTGCGTAGGGACCAAAATTATCTGTGATTGTTCCGCCCGATATAGGTACAGTACGGTTTTCTTGATAGACGGTTGCTGTCGTTGCGGTTACACCTGATAAAGTAATCGATTGAGCATTGAGAGAGCTGTTTGACATATTGAGTACAAAGAAGTAATTCCCACTTGTGTCACTTCGCCATGCTGTTTCAAGTGGGCTTGCAACGGTTGCGCTGATGCCGCCCGGATTAATAGGTCCTTGCAAGACGCTCGTAAGGCTTGTAACTATATTATTCTGATTCGTCATTTCAGTAATAATATTGGATGGAGTTGCATCAAAAGCAAATGAGGGGCTCAGTTGCTCAGGGAAGTACCATATACCTCTCACACCGTGAATAATAGCAGCCCAAATTTCTGCACGGAGTTGGCCAGGAGTAATGACGCGAGTTGCATCGGTTGTGTCATAGTCTGCTGATTCAATAAAAGCAAACACAGGTTTAGTCCCGGACCATGCACGTAGTTTGTCGACCATTTCACTAACGCTTGACAAACTTAGTCCTCTATTTACTGGATAGATATCTCCTGAAATCCAATCAGCTCCTTCGATATGTTTTTGATAGAATGTTCTTCCCGACTGGCACGTAGGCTGATAGCCAGCTTTACATTGTGATGGGCCGGTATCATATTGATTCAAGTCGCCAATCAAGTTGATATACACAAGACGATTTGGGTCGATGCTCTTCCATTTATTGTATTGAGACTGGATAGTTGCGTACGGTACTTGGTTGGTTGTCCCATCTGGTTCATCAGGCTGTGCCCATGCCAAAACACTGCTCTCCGTTATATCAGCAGAAGGGCTACTTATCGGCGGCCGGATCATCCGCATGTTTTGTGTCCGTGCCTGTGCTGTCCAATCCGCTTCTTTTGTGCCCCATGGTACGCCAACAACTGTATTGACTCCCCGGCTCTTCCATTTAGTAAAGTCCCCGACAGGTGGTAACCACACACCGATAGGGAAAAAGTTAGTTAGCGTTGCACTTAGAGTAGAAGTCGGGGTTGGCGTTGCTGTGGGTATTGGCGTAAGAGTAGGCATCGGAGTCGAAGTTGCTGTAGGCCTAGGTGTGGGAGTAAGTGTAGACGTAAGGGTTGGTCTCGGGGTTACCTGAATACTCGGCTGGGTTGCTGCCTGCACCGCCGGAGTGAGGGCGGCCATGCCCCAGGCAATAACGGTAGCCCCGACCAGGGCCTGGATGATGGTGCAGTTGCCTCGCATGACGCCTTCATTTCCTGGCACACAATGGGTGAACGACCGCAGGGGCGCAGGCGCCAAGCGGAAAGATATAGTGCCCAGACGGCGCAGGCGGCACGTACGCCCCGCTGCTGGGGCCCTCTGCGTCCGTTTATCCGCGCGAGAGATCCCGCATCGTAAGCTCCGCGCCCATCGCGACCGCATTACATCACCCGAGGTCTAGGGTAACACGGGTAAACGCTGCACCCCGAAGGTGAACAGGATAATCCCAGCAGGCGAGCAGAGGATTGCAACCAACCCCACAAGGGCCAGCTACCAGCATTAAGCCGATGAATTCATCACCCATCAAGACAGAAGGGGCGGTGTTCCGGCCGATTGCGGCCAGCTTCGATGAGTAGTTCCGGTGGCGCCGGGCTGGCGCACCGGCAGCGACGATCTAGCCCGCCGGGCGGTCGCCGACGACTTACGGGCGCCTTGAAACGGTGGCCGTGACCGTTACAGCTGGAGATGATGACGGACCGTGGACCGGCGCACTGCGGAGTTAGACAACTTGCTGCGGATCGGACGGGAGCGGCTAGGACGGCGGCAGCACTTAACCCTGCCTGTAGTGGCCGGCGAGATGCTCACCGTGTTGCCTTACCTGAATAGGCCGACACATTGTTGTCGAAGTAGACGTCGGCCACCGGCCAGCCCAGCCGCTTGGCGAGTTCCCGGCAGTGTTCCTGCTGGGGCGCGACGCCGAGGCCTGCGCCGGCCCGGTCGAGGCTTATCCGGCAGTAGATGGCGGCGCGACGGACGGTGCAACGGGAGAGCATGCCAGCGGTCATGTAATTACATAGTGACACGTCCGATCACCTCGATGACCACCGCGATGGTGCTCGACGCGCTGGAACAAGCCGTGTGGACGCGACGCCGTGACGGTGTCGCAGATCTGGCCGGACTGGTCCATCACGACGATGCCGGCAGCCAGACACCGATCGCGTTCACCGATCGGCTAGCTGAAGCCGGCATTGACCCCTCGGCGGGATCAGTGGGCGATGCCTACGACAACGCCCTGGCCGAATCGGTGATCGGACTGTTCAAAACAGAGCTTATCAAGCCAGGCCGCCCATGGCGCATCACCGAACAGGTCGAGGCCGCGACCTTGCACTACGTCCACTGGTTCAACCACCACCGGCTGCTTGAGATCAACGACGACCTTCCGCCCATCGAACTCGAGCAAACCTACTACCGTCGAACTCCGACCTCCCCGAGGCCGGATGACCCAGAACACCGAGTCTCCGGACACGCCGGGGGGATTCAGTCGGCCCGGCGGCTACTGAGTGGAACGCTTCGGCAGTGTGGACGGCTTGTAGCTCACCGTTGGGTGGGTTCGATGGTCGGGCTCGGCTCAATGGTGCCGCGATGCTTGTCCCGGGAGCTGCTGGGCCTGCAGTTGGGCCTGTCGTTGGGCCTGCAGCTGGGCCTGCAGCTGGGCCTGTTGCTGCGCCTGCAGTTGGGCCTGTTGCTGGGCCTGTTGCTGCGCCTGCAGTTGGGCCTGT
>DATATO010000021.1:0-4281 GCA_036268755.1 Mycobacteriales bacterium
GCGCTGGCCGCCACGCCCGTGGACGCCTACGGCGTGGGTACGGCGCTGGTCACCGGTTCCGGCTCCCCCACCGCCGGAATGGTGTACAAGCTGGTCGAGGTGGACGGCAGGCCGGTCGCCAAGCGCAGCCAACACAAGTCCAGCCAGCCCGGCCGCAAGCAAGCGATGCGCCGCCACAAGCCGAGCGGCACCGCGACCGAGGAGGTGCTGCGCGTCGGGGCGGCGCCGACGCCGGAAACGCACGACCGGCTGCTGCAGATCCCGTTCATGCGGGCCGGGCGACGGGTTGCGGCGCTGCCGACTCTGGAGCAGGCTCGCGAACATCTGAGCCGCCAGCTCATCACCCTGCCGTGGGAGGGGTTGCGGCTGTCGGCGGGAGAGCCGGCCATCGGGGTGACCGTGCAGTGATCGACCACCGCTCCAGGACGCGACCCCGAGTCGGACCGAACAAATGCCTCGTTTACTTACTTTGGTCCTAATAAATATGTGGGCAGTAGCCCCGGGAGACGCCATGACGCTCGACGCCACATCCGCATTCACCGCTCCCGCGGTCGATGATCCCTTGCGCACGACAGCAGAACCCCTCGCGCTGCCCGTGCCCGTGCCGACCATCACCTTCGACCCGCTGGAACAGTTGACAGAGCTGCCGCCGGTATTGCGCCGAGCTCTCGTCGTCGTTGACGTACAGAACGATTTCTGCGAGGGCGGTTCGCTGGCGGTCGCCGGCGGCACGGAGGTGGGGCGTCGGATAACCCAGGCCCTGGAGGCGGAGACCGGCGGATGGGACTACGTTGTGGCCACCCGTGACTTCCACATCGACCCGGGCGCCCACTTCTCGGAACATCCGAACTATCGAGACAGCTGGCCGCCGCACTGTGTAGCAGGCACGCCGGGTGCGCAGCTGCGCCCGGAACTGTCCACCTCAAGGGTGGCGGCGATTTTCGACAAGGGTGCATACGCCGCCGCCTATTCGGGATTCGAGGGCAAGGCCGACGGCATGGAGCTGCGCGACTGGCTCGCCGAGCGGCAGGTACGCGACATTGACGTCGTAGGGATAGCAACCGACCACTGCGTTCGGGCCACTGCGCTGGACGCGGTGCGGTATGGGTTCGCGGTCACCGTGTTGTTGGACCTAACCGCGGGAGTCGCCGTGGAGACCGTGGAGCAGGCGGTAAGGGACATGCGCGAGGCCGGCGTTCGATTGGTTGGGACGGTGTATCGACCAGAGAAGACCGTTGAGGAATAGACCCATCTAACGGCCCGGTCCCGACCTCCTACGAACGGTTTCGTTTGGGGGTACCACCGTCCTTTTCGGTCTCTCGGACGAGACTTCCACCACATTCCGCGCCTACGCTGGGGAAACAGCGCCATCTATGGATATACCCGGGCCCCTTAGGCTCGCGTTCGTGGCAAGGAGCGGTCGTGGATACCAGCGGGCTAGTCAAAGCCATTACGGCGTTGGTGACAGCCCTGCTCGCCGCCCTCGGCAGTTATCACGCCACGCCGAACACCACCTCATCAAGCCGGGTCACGACCTCCCCCGTCTCGAGCGTGAGCGAGGCTCCGCCGAGCGCGGCCCCCTCGGCTAGTGGGCCATCGGTGTCCGTCACCTGTCCGGCCCCGGCGAGAACATCGACGCCGACGCTCCCTGACTCTCCGTCGGCCGCCCCGAGCGGAGACTCGGCTGATTCGGGCGACTCCGGGGATTCCGGTGGCGACTCGGGTAACAGCGGAGACAACGGCGATTCCGGGGATAGCGGAAACTCCGGAAGCAAGAGTGACAGCGGAGACAACGGTGGCAGCGGCGGGACCGATCAGGAAGACCCCGGCGGCAGCGACGAAAGTCAGAAGCCGATGAACTCCGATACCGGCGAGACACAGAAGCCGAAAGACAGCCCAGACTCCGGGGTAGCTAGCTCAGCCCCGTCCGTGGCGGCGCCGTCCGCCCCTGCACAGGCGACGAGCACGGAAGCCACCGGCGGCACCGGCGAGACAACGGGCCCGTCGGCAGCCTCCTCCGCCAGCTGCACCTCCGGCCCCAGCACCACGGCTCCCGCGCCGGCGGCTCCCAGTGGCGCTACTCCCCCGGCGGGTGCCGCGCCGGCGACTGGCGGAGCGCCCGGCCCACGGCCGGTCACCTGCGGCCAGGGCGCCAAGTGCGTCACTGCCAGCGGCAAGTTGCGCATCACGCAGGGCGGAACCCCGCAGGCGCCGCTGGTCTACAGCGGCAACGGACAGACTGCGGTAGGTGGCATCGAGATCAAGGCCGACAACGTGGTGGTGCAGGGCTTCAAGATGGATAAGGCGCCCGCGCCGGCAATCGAGGCGACTGGCAAGAACATCACGATCCAGGACAACACGGTCACCGCCCCTAGTGGCGGTGACGGCGACGCCATCCGGATGTATGGCGACCACATCAAGATTCTGCACAACTCGCTGGACACCACCGCTTCAGACAGCGGCGGTCACAACGACTGCATGCAGACCTTCACCAGCAGCGGTGGGCCGGCCACCAACGACCTGCTGGTGGACAGCAACGTCTGCCACGCCAAACACCAGGGCATCATGGCCGAGGCCCCGGCGGACAAGGGCGACGGCGGCGGCGGCACTAATCCTTATCCCGGCGGCGAGGAAGGGCACGACGTCAAGTGGACAATCACCAACAACATCTTCGAGTCCACCCAAACGTCACAGAACATCATGCTCCAGTACGTCGACGACGCGACGATCACCGGTAATCAGTTCGGCGGCTCGGGCGTGGACCACGCCATCGGCCTGACGGACTGCAAGAACTACAAGATCAACGGCAACAAGGTGCCATCAGGGGTTCAAGAGGTTAACCCCAACGACACCTAATCAACTCACACCTCGCACGAGTAGGAAGCGGTCGTCATGGACGCGAACGCACTTATCAAAACCGTTATCGGGCTTCTCACGGCTGCGTTAGCCGCTATGGGGTCTTATCACCCCACTCCCGACGCAAAGCCAGAGCAGGTAATGAGCTCGCCTGTCTCAAGTGTGAGCGAAGCACCGAGTGGCGTGCCTCCGTTCAATACGTCGACATCTGCCACGTGCCCCAGCGCGCCGGCAGGACCTCCGGCGGTGACACCACCGTCGACAAACTCCGGGGATGACCAAGGTCCCGGGCACAACCCGGGCCCTGGAGATAACCAAGACCCTCGTCACAATCCGGGCCCGAGTGACCAAGGTCCCGGGCACAACCCGGGCCCTGGAGATAACCAAGACCCTCGTCACAATCCGGATAGTGGCGGCACTGGCGGACAGGCCGCTGACGACAGAGGGGCCGGCCAAGACGGCCAAGACGGCGGCCCCGGGCCGACCGAAGCCAGTGGACCGTCCTCCGAGGTAAGCCATAACGACACTGTCGACACCGGCCCCGGTAGCGGACCTTCGGCGGCATCTAGCGCTAGCTGCGACGAATCGCTACCGGCGGCGCACACGGGTCCGGGTACCGAAGCACCCGCTCCTGCGGCACCCGCTCCTGCCGCACCCGGCCTTCCAGGGCCGCCTGTTCCCGCACCAATGACCGGCGACGCGGCTGGGGCTCACCAACACGTTCAGCAGGACTGTGCCAAGATGACGTGCGTCAACGACAGCGGCATGCTGGAGATCAAGCAGGGTGGCACACCGCAGGCTCCCGTCATCTACAGCGGCAACGGTCAGACGCCAGTGGGCGGGATCCGGGTCGAGGCCGACAACGTGGTCGTTCAGGGCTTCAAACTCGACAACCCGCCGGCACCCGGCATCGTCGCGCTGGGAAACAACATCACCCTCCAGGACAACACGATCAACCATCCGCAGGGCGACGACTTCGACGGCATCCGTTTCTTCGGAAACGGGATAAAAATCCTGCACAACACGATCAGCAATACCACAAACACCGATGGCCATCACGCGGACTGCATGCAGACCTTCACCAACGGTAAACCCTCCACCAGCGACCTGCTCATCGCCTCCAACAAGTGCCTCGACATCGCCAATCAGTGCCTCATGGCCGAGGGGCCCGGCGACCCCGAGGGCGGTCATGGCGGTGGCGTTTCCAAGGACTGGACTGTCACCGGTAACGACTGCCAGTTCGGCGCCAGCCAGGGTTACGAGCTGCAATACATCAATGATGTGACCGTCACCAACAACGACGTGACCGCCATGCATGGCGGGGGCGACGACCGAGGCGGCGGTGGTGACAAGGCGGTCGGGCTCTGCCACGCCGAGCCCGCGAAGGTCGAGGGCAACAAGCACGACGGGGTCGCGCAGGAAGTG
>DATATO010000022.1:0-1755 GCA_036268755.1 Mycobacteriales bacterium
CCCGCTAAATGCTTAACGAAAGCGTTCGAAGTGAGCGGGTCGGCGCCCACTTTCTGATAGTCGTGCATACCGAGGGTAATGATGTATTCGTTCGGAGCCAAAAGGCGATTGCCAGCGACTGGGCGGATTCCTTCGCTCGCCTCCCGTCGCAGCATTGCCTCGACCTCTTGGGGAACGATCGAGCCGCCGAACATCCGGGCGAAAGCATCACCGACGGAGACCTCGAGTTTGCGCTCGATGCGTTGAACCAGCCCCCTTTGGTTGCTCATGTCCAAACGCCTGCCTCAGTCCTGATGTCTCGGTGCTGCGCCGCCGGCCTGTTTCGGCGTGTCGCGTCACGCGTGTCGTTTCGAGCATGCTATCCGGCCAGCGGGTTGCAGCGGCACCATCAGAACTCTGAGAATCCCGTTGCGACAGCTCAAACCAGCCCGCTGGGCGGCCCATGCGATTTGGGAGTGCCAGCCACTACAGTGATAGGCTCCACCGGTTGTTTAGGGCGAGTGGCGGAATGGCAGACGCGCTGGCTTCAGGTGCCAGTGTCCTTCGGGACGTGGGGGTTCAAGTCCCCCTTCGCCCACCAAAAGCGGATATGTCAGCCGCGGTACAGCGCTTGCTCTGTGAGTGACCGCGAGGCATTCGCTCGATGCCAGCTCAGCTTGTTCGGCGATACTTTGCGCGGCATGACCTCGGCGATATTTTTGCCCGGTTCCCGATTTGCGCAGGCAGGCCGCAGTCCCGGTCCGTGAGTACGCCGAGCAACTACGAACGTGGAGCTACCGGGACGCCGACCCGTCGGGGCACAACGGGCGGTGCCGCCGTGTTGCGATAGACACAACAACACGGAGGAGACGCGGGTGAAGATTCGCTTCGGCATCAGCTTGGGCGCCAACACGCCGCACGACCAGCTCGCGCCGGTCGTCGACTACTTGGAGAGCAGCGGGGTGGACTCGCTGTGGTTCTCCGAGTTGGTCTACTCACTGGCGGTCGATCCGATGGTCGGTATGGCGTATGCGGTGGCGCGGACCAAGCGGTTGAAGGTCGGCACGTCGGTGGCCGTGCTGCCGGGGCGTCACCCGGTGCTGGTGGCGAAGCAGTTGGCATCGCTGGCCGCGCTCGCTCCCAAGCGGGTTCTTCCGGTCTTCGGCCTGCGCTCGGCCATTCCCGCCGAACGGGAGGTGTTCACCGTTCCCGACGGCGAGCGCGCCGCGGTGTTCGACGAATCGCTGCGGGTGCTACGCGCGGCACTGGTCGACGAGTCGGCCAGCTACGACGGCCGCTTTTTCACGGTAACCAACGCGGCGGTGATGCCCAGACCCACTCCCCCGCTGGACATCTGGCTGGGCGGTTCGGCGCCCGCAGCGTTCCGCCGGATCGGCACACTGGCCGACGGCTGGCTGGGTAGTTTCCTCACCCCCGATGAGGCGCGAGCCGGACGCGAGGCGATCGAGCGGGCGGCCGACGAAGCCGGCCGGGCCATCGAACCGGATCACTTCGGCATCTCGCTGGCGGTCGGGGACGGCGAGCTGCCGGCGGAGGTAGCGGCGGCGGTTCGCAAACGTCGGCCGGACGTCGATCCGGCGGACCTGGTTGCGGCCGGCTGGGATCAGCTGCATCGCCAGCTCGACGGGTATGTGGCCGCCGGATTGACGAAATTCGTTATCCGGCAGGCGGGTAACGCCCCGGTCGACGAGTTCATCGACCGTTTCGTCGCCGAGTTGGCCGGGCGGCAGAACTAGAGCGTCTCGACCCACTGCA
>DATATO010000023.1:0-2836 GCA_036268755.1 Mycobacteriales bacterium
GCAGCTGCGGCACTTCGCCGACCTGCTTGAAAGCGACGCCGAGCTGGCACTCGTCACGCCGGATGGTCAAAGACTGGAGCTGGCCGGCCAGCTCCGCGACGCCCTCGCACACGCCAGCCGAGCGTTGAGCAACGGAAAGGCCCTGTCCCCCCTCGACGCCGTGTTGTCCACCCAAGAGGCGGCAGATGAGCTCGGGGTGTCGCGTCCCACTCTGGTCAAGCTCTTGGAGTCTGGCGAGATCACATTCACAAAGCCAGGGCGGCATCGACGCGTCCAACTGGCGGATCTGCGGGATTACCAACGGCGCGTGCGGCAGCGCCGCCGCGACGAGCTCGTCGCGATGACGCAGGAAGCCGCAGAAGATGACGCGTATACGAACATCAACGGATTCACGGAGACTCGCTGAGCTATGCCGAAGATTCGGGTGCTGCTCGACGCATGCGTGCTGCTGCCCTACCAGCTTGCCGATCTACTGCTGCGCCTGGCCGACGCTGAGCTATTCGAACCTCTCTGGTCGGAAGCGATCCTCGCCGAAGTTGAGTGCAATCTCGTCGAAAAATTCAGTGTCACACCGGAAAAGGCATCTCGGCGCATCGGACACATGCGCGCCGCCTTTCCTACTGCACTAGTCGAGGGCTACGAAACCCTTGTGCCAGCCATGACGAATCATCCCAAAGACCGTCACGTGGCCGCTGCCGCGGTGCGAGGTGGAGCAGCCCTGGTCGTCACCGCGAACCTCAAAGATTTCCCGGCAGAATCGTTGTCTCAGTTCGACATTGAGGCTGTTCACCCGGATGATTTCCTGCTCGACCAGCTCGATCTATCTGCTGAGATAACGATGGCTACGTTGGTCGGACAGCGAGTTTCGTACACGCGGCCGCCGTTTACGATGACCGAGTTTTATCTAAACCTGCGAAGGACAGTGCCGAAGTTTTGCGATGCCGCCGTGAAAGCCGAGGCGGCTGACTGGAACCCCGAGGAGCCGCTGCCGCTGCAGATTGCTCCCGATGCGGAGACAGCTCAGGCGTTCTTTCCGGATGGGGAACCCACCCCCGACCAGCCGCTCGGCGCCGCAACACTCTGGTGGTTGGCGCTGCTCGGGAAAGACGAGTTACTGACGGCTTTAGAGAATCTCACGGTAAACCCCGCGGACTGGGGCGACTACGACTGGGCCGCCGAACTGCTGAGGGGCACTGGAATCATGACGTTTGTCGAGCGGTGCCCAGGCGCCGACGACATCGCCTACGTGAAATTCATGCCTAATGTCGATCAGACGATGGCAGCATTCGGCCCGGCGCTCTTGAAGCAGGCGTTCATTTTGACTGTGGTCTTATGTCCGGATGGATGTTGGCGAGCGTGGGGACTGTCGGAGAACTACTTCCCGAAGGCTGAGGAGATTCGACCGCCGGCCTAAGGTCGTCTGGTTCGGCCGCAGTGGGCCCGGTGTTGATGATGTCGGGCGATGACAGGACCTCGACCAGCATGTGCTGGGCCATTTTCAGTGCGAACTCTTGGCCCCACCGGGCCTGCAGCATGCCTTTGCAGGTGCCGGCGAGGTAGCCGGCGACTCCCAGCGAGCAGGCAGTGCAGTCGCTGACTTGCCGCTGGATTTGCTCTGACGCGGCTTCGTCGTCCTGAAGTTCCGCGATGATCCACCGCCAAGCCCGTTCGGCGTCGTAACGCAATGCGCGGTCGAAGTCGCCGCTGACCCACGCGGTGCAGCGGACGTCATCCGGCGCTGGGATGTCATCCGCCTGCCATGGACTGGAGCCTCTGGACGGGGCTGCGCTGGCTACGGTGTGGCGCGCTATGTCCTGGCCGGCGGTGTTGGGGTCGTCGTGGGCGTGGTACTGCTCGACGTACACGGCGGGCGCGTTTGTGCCGCCAGGTTGCCCGGATCCGGTGCCGTGCGATTCGCCTTGCGGGGGTGCCTGCGCACCTTGGGTTACCGACTCGGGGGTGGGCTGCGACCCGGGGGGAACGACTCCGGCCGGGTCTAGTCCTGGCGGCCGGATCGGCTCGGGCCCCATTCCTGAAACACCTTGGGGGGCCTTGTTTTGGCTCTTGCCGGCCATGTTGTGGATTTGCGGTTGGGCGCCCATGAGGCCGCCGGCGATCTTGGTCAGCCATGAGTTTTACGCAAGCTGTGAGGCGCCGGTGGGCAGGAACGTTTCCATCAGGCCGCTGGCAGCGATGCCGCCGACCGCGCCCGCGTATTGGATGGCGCGCTGCGCCTCCTGCATCGCGATCTGGGCCGCTAGCCCGATGCCCAATGTGGCCGCACCAGCGCCCGCCCCCGCGGCGAGACCCCCACCGATGGCGGACATGCCGCTGCCTGCCCCGGCACTGGCCGGTGCGCCCCCGATCGCGCTTGTGGCTGAGCCGGCGACACCACCTCCGCCGCTGGGCATTCCCGATCCGTAGCCAGCATTGGCGGGTCCGCCGCCGAGCTCGCCGCAGGCACCCGAAATGCCGATGCCCGCTGGCTACGGGGCCGCGCCGCGCCCAGGTGAGACCGGCGAACACCGTCTGGTCCGAGCGCCGCCGCGCCGCCTTTGGTGTAGTCCGGGGTGTCTTCCTGCCCGGTTGCTGATCCCGTTGCCGTGGCGATGCCCATGAGGGCCGCTACACCGCCCGGCGGCGTTTAATGATCGACATGACTCAATCTCCAGGTCCAGAAGGCACCGGGCCACCACCTGGGATAGAACCGGCGCCCCCGCGACAGGCGTTGACGTGGACCGTGCTTACCGAAGGCCGATGGTCGCCAGTCGTTACGAAAGAGACAGGCTCTATCGCGGCCGCGCTGAGTCCAATCGAGCATGCCTGGAGCGAGAAC
>DATATO010000024.1:0-3452 GCA_036268755.1 Mycobacteriales bacterium
GCCGCACGCGGCCCCTCGGGGACCGCGCACGGCGGACGGGGAGAAACTAGCCTGCGGGCGCCGGTCATCCTACCGGCCCCTCGTATTGCACGATGTGCAGACCGCCATTCAAGTCGGTCACATAAAGCAGCCCTGCGGGATCGGCATACACGTCGCAGGAGTGAACGACCTTGGGGCGGCCGGGCCGCGGATCCACCCACACCTTCAGGTCGGACGAGGGCACAAATGAAGCGACCTCGGCCGGCCGGAGCGGATCGCGAATATCGAACGCACGGACACCTGCATTCTCGTACGTCGCGAAGCATACATCGGAGCTTTGGAAGCTTCCGGGCCTATTCTCGTGCAGGTTGTGCGGCCCAAAATGCCCGCCGACGCGGCACCAATCGCGCTCGCTCGGGGTGGGCAGGACGGCGACCGAAACGGGGTTGCTCTTGTCTCGAATGTCCATCACCCACGTGTGCTTCATGCCGTCAGCGCACTCGTCGGCCACGGCCTCATCCGCTACCAGAAGGTATTCCTTTGGATTGGGGACCCGCGCGGTCAGCGGCACCGCAGTATGCGTGCCCCCGCCAAATGGCGGATGCCAGTTCCGATGCACAAGCAGCTTGGGCTTAGCTGCATCACTGACGTCCATGATCGTGAGGCCCCCGTCACGCCACGTGACATATGCGATCTCGTTGGCGACGATCCCGTGGTGGCAGGCCACCCGATCGCCCGTACGCCACGTCGGCTCCTCGCCGCCCGCGGCGTGCATCCCGGGGAGCCACCACCGCGAAACCTCAAACGGGTGAGCGGGATCCGAGACGTCCAGAATCATGAAGATGCAGTCCGTGTATCCATCAGGCAGGGCCGAGACGTAGGCGTATTTGCCTCCCACGTACCAGATCCGATGGATCCCGAGGCCGTCTATCTCAAACTGACCCACCTGGCGAGGTTTGGCCGGCTCTGAGATATCGAAGATCCGCATCCCGGCGGAGTAATCCTCTCCGCGAATGCCACAGGACGCGCTGCCCTCCTTGCCCAGGACATCGTAAACGGTCGCCCCGTAGTACTTTTTCTCGTCCTGAAACCGCGCGTCACCAAACAGGTCATACATGTCGACGACGAATAGCAGGTCGTCCGCGACCTGAAGGTGGTGATTCCACGTCGCTCCGACTGACGGAATGAAATTCGCCGGCACAGGCGCCCGCGGGTCCCGGACGTCGATCACGCTAAATCCACCACTGAACAGATGTCCAATGTACGCGTGCCCCCGGTTCACCATGATTTGAGTGCCGTCACCTCGTCCGCCCTGGTCACTCCAGCCAATCAGGCGCGTATTTACTGCCACTGGGTCTGTGCTCGTGCTCATTCTCTACAGCCTTTCCATGCTTGGTCCGTCCACATTCGGTCTATCTACCCTGGCGCCCTCTATCCACAGATTTCCGGGGGAACCTCCCTTGTTGCGAGCTGTGCCTGGCCGAGGACCGCCCTAGTACATCGGGCGGCCGCTCGGCCATGAGGGGACGGGCTACTTCACTCCCCAAATCTCCTCGTAATGCTCCTGGTAGTTGTTCGGCGGGTTGTACACGTTCTGTGTCCCGCCATCCTTGTTGACATCCGCTGAGGTCACCAGGTGGACCGGGGTCACGTAGTTATCCGGCGGTAGACTATGGAAAGCTCGATTGAACTCGTCCATCACTTCCCAGCCATCCTCGTAGACCGGCTCCGGTAGCGTGGCGGCCTGATAGTCGTCGCCGGCCCTTACGCGCTCGAACGCCGGAATAGTGCCATCTCCGACTGACACCAACGACACCGAGTCAGAGCCGGACGTCGGAATGCCCGCGGACCGGAGCGATGGCGCGGCATCGTCCGCGTACTGATCATTCATGAACATCATGTAGTTCAGCTTGTGCGCGCCGGAACCGTACCGGTCCAATAGCGCTGTGATGTACGTTGGCAGAGTCGTCGTCGCGGTTGTCAGAGGGTAGTTCGCGTAACTAAGCACCGAGCACCCCTTGCAGGTCTCGATCACGTTACGCATAACCTGCGTCTTGAGGACCGCAACAGGCATCGTTGACCATGTTACGATCGCCACGTTGGCGCGGCCCTGCGTCTGAACAATCACATAGTCAGCCATCGCCGTCGCCGCAGCGGTTTGATCTGACTCTACGTTGTAATAGACCGGCGTGGCCCCGCCCATAGGTCCCGGCACGGTGTTCACATGCCATCCCACCACCGGTATGTGGCGTTTGGCCGCGATCTGCAGGTCCGCCTTCACCTCCGAGGGCGTGTCGGCGTTGAGAAAAATGCCCGTGGGATTCAGTGCGAGGGCCTCATCCATTGCGTCGACGTTACCGGTAATCGTTCCTTGTCCGTCGATAACCTTGAACTTCCAGCCCAGCGCCTTCGCCGCTTGGGCTGCCCCCACTCCGACTTCCTCCGGGCCGGCATTTGACTGGGCCTCGGATACATCGACGATGAACTCATTCTTCGCCGACTTTGGGCCGGTTGTCGGACCCGTCCACGTACTAGTGCTCGTCTCGGCGGCCTTTACCACCGCCTCCGCATTAGCGTAATACGCCGCAGAGACACCAAGACTGCCGCTGTCGCTAGCCGTGCCGGTCGAGCCGCCCGTGGAGCACGCGCAGGCCAGACATCCAGCCGCACCTGCCAGCATCCCGTACGCCAGCCGTCTCCTGCGTGATCCTCGCTTCATTCGTCGCGTCTCCTTGACTCTCGTTTCGCCTTCGATTCCCCACGCGCCATCGCGATAGCCCAGCGATGCGCCTTTTCTCATCGACGCGTTGTGCGCGTCCTCTCCCTTGACGTCCGTCTGCTCGACCGGAGTGTCAGCGTGGCCGGACCTGGCGGCTGGTCAGCTCGCTCCTTTTCATGGTTAGCCTCTCGTCCTTCCTCGTACAGTCACTCGCTTTCCTCGCGGGTCACTTCTCGGGGCGTGTTGCCGTGCTCATGCTCTTTCGAAGTGCTGCCAGCCCACGGCGACCGGCCAATCCCGAGAGCCCAACTGCGATGATGAGCGCGCCGCCGTCGAACACATTCTCCGTCCAGAACGATCCGCCCAGCTGCTGGAGTCCGGCAATTCCGACCGAGAGAAGCACGATTGCAATCATCGTGCCCCAAATATTCACCTGACCGGGCTTCACGGCCGCAGCTCCCAGCATCGGCGCGACGAACGCCGGCAGCAGAAGACTTGTTCCGATGTCGCTATCGGCCGTTTGCAGTGTGGAGGCAAGCAGGATTCCCGCTAGCGCAGCGCATACTCCACTGACGACGAACACAGTGATGACAACACGGTTGATCCGGATGCCAGCTAGCCCGGCCGCCTCTCGATTCGATCCGACGGCATATATGTACCGTCCGATCGGGAGAAACTCGATCGCCGCCCACAATATGGCCGCGACGATGAGGACATACACCGCTGGCATGGGCACTCCAGCGATGGTGCCGCC
>DATATO010000025.1:0-3603 GCA_036268755.1 Mycobacteriales bacterium
CACCCCGGTGATCATGAACCTCACCGAGATGAACGAGTCGGACGCCAAGCGCCTGGTCGATTTCGCCGCGGGGCTGGCCTTTGGGCTTCGCGGTAGTATCGAGCGGGTAACAAACCGGGTGTTTCTGCTGTCGCCAGCTAACGTTACGGTTACGGCTGAGGCCAAGGCGCGTATCGCTGAGGGCGGCTTCTTCAACCAGAGTTAAGGACGTTGCGGGTTCCGTGTTAACCGTGCTGCAGCTGGTGTATCTGACGCTCCATCTGTTTAAGATTCTGCTGCTAGGGCGCCTAGTGGCGGACTATGTACTCATGTTCTCTCGACGATGGCAGCCGGGCCGCGGCGCGGCTGCCACGCTAGAAATTGTGTGGAGTGCCACCGATCCGCCGCTTCGCGCCCTTCGACGACTCATTCCGCCGCTGCGGCTGGGCAATATCAACCTCGATTTGGGCTTTTTACTGCTGTTTCTCGCCGTCACAATCGGCGAATCGGTCATACTCCGAGTGATCCTTTCGGCCTAGGGGGATTCGAGACAGTAGCCACAAAGTCGGCCGGAGTTATAGCTGTTTTCGTCAGAAGCGGTATTCTCGACTCTGCCAGTCACCAACCGGAACGAAAGTAGCCGGGCCAACGCAACCCGTTGGCCCACAAGTGTGGCCGCTTTCGATCCGGCATAGTGACTGGTCTACTCAGTACATCAAGCGGTGCAGAGGAGAGTCATGCCGCTAACACCTGCTGACGTTCACAACGTGGTCTTTAAAAAGCCACCGATTGGAAAGCGTGGCTACGACGAAGACGATGTTGATGCATTCCTGGACGAGGTGGAGCGCGAGCTCGCCCGGCTCATCGAGGAGACCTCCGACGCGGGATCGCGCGGGGACCAGGGCGCCACTGGGGGATTTAACGACCCCGACGTTCGTCGTTTGGCAGCAGAGAATGCGGAACTCAAGGAGCAGCTAGACCGGCTTCGACAGGAAAAGCGCCAGGCCGATCAGTCGCTGCAGCAGATCCAGCAGCAGATGGATGCCGGCGGCGGCAATCGCGGTGGCGCCCTTACCGGGGAGAGCACCGGTGAGCAACAGGCCGTGCGCGTCCTGATGATGGCCCAGCGCACCGCCGACGATCACCTGGCGGACGCGCATCGTGAGGCGGAGAAGCTCATCACCGACGCTCGCGCCAAGGCGGATGAGTTGACCCGCAATGCGCGCAACGCGGCCGAGCAGCTCGAGCGTGACGCACGCCAGCGGCATCAGGAGGCCATGGGCGGCCTCGACGCCAAGCGTGGCGCCCTGCAGAAGCACATCGAGGACCTCAAGGCGTTCGAGCGTGAGTACCGGACGCGCCTGAAGGCCTACCTGGAGGGCCAGCTGCGGGACCTCGACGGCCGTAGTCAGGCGTTAGACTCCGATGGTGGTTCACGACCTTCTAGCAACGGCACGGGTAGTTACGCTCCCGCGTACGCCAACGGGTCTTCATTCGGTCTCTCCGAATCGGGCCGCCCAGCGGCATAGGAACCTCTACCGGGTGATCAAGCTGTCGACCGCAATGTTTCCTGGTCGGTGTATGTCTGCTCAAGCTGAGGCATCGTGGTTATTTTAAGCCTACTGGTGATCGTGTTCTCGGGGGTTTTACTCGCCGCCGGGATCATCAGCGGAGACGACCTCATGGTCGTCGGTTCGATCATCCTCAGCCTCATCGCTGCCGTAGTTTTGTTCGCCGGTGTGTGGCGGCAGCGCGGATCCCGCGACGATGAATCAGAACAGGGACAGGAAGAGTTCGACCCCCCGGCCGGTGAGGCCTCGCAGGCCGTTGATGACTGGCGGCAGGCCTACGCACCGGACATCGAAACCCCTGCCTCGCCGGGAGCTTCCAAACCTCAGGGCCCTTTGAGCTCGCCGATCGGCGAGCTCACGGGCGACCACGCCCTGAACTCCCCCCATATCCCCGACTTCCATGACGACTATGACCCTGGGCAACCGCCCGGACAGGAGCTTGAATCCGTGATGAGCGCCGACCCCGCTACACGGGCACGTTCAGCAGTGGCATCGATGTCGAAGCGACCTGTCGATGAATCCGAGGACCTGATTATGCAGGATCGCCGAGGCGGGGTTTCGGATGCGGCTACAGCAATACCGCAGCTCATGAGTGCCGCGCCCAAGCCAACACCCGCGAGCCCGACGCTCAGCCAGCCGGATGCCGGGCCTGCCGCTGCGCCCCCCACCGCACCTACGGCTGAGCCGAAGGTGCCGGAGCCGAAGGTGGTTAGCCCGCCGCCCGTCAGCACCCCCACATCGCCACCGGGTCGAACCCAGGCTCGCGCCTCGATTCCCATGTCGAGCGACACGCCGTCGCCACCGGAAACGGCGTCCAGTACGTCGTCGGAGTTCGGGACGTATGGTTCAACCCAGCCGGCGCAGAGCCGCCGGGAGGCCGAACCGTTCGCCTCCTCGACCGGAAGTTTTGCCGCCGCACGAGTGCCGACAACCGAGCGAACGACCCCCGAAGCTGTGCCGCCTAAGTCCTTCGGCCCCGATCGCTTCGAGCCGGCCAGGCAGGCCTTTGCGCCCACCAGCTCGGTGGCCGAGGACCGGGTTACGGAATCACCCCTACCCCTACCCCTACCCCCGCCACCGCCGGCTGCGCCCCCGCCCCCGGCTGTGGTCCATGAGCCGGTACCGGAGGCCCGGTCCACGCCGACCGAGCCCGAGCCGGTGGATGTGGAAGATGAATATGTCGACCCCACCGACGAGCCGCCGGCGGAGCTGTTGTTGTCCTACGAGGAGCGGCAGCTTCGCGACTGTGACGCGGAGGTATTCGTGGTGGATGGACGTCCCCGATTCCATCTGGCGGGCTGTCTGCACCTAGCCGACAAGCAGGGTGAGCCGCTTGTGCTCTCTGAGGCGGCGGAGCTGGGCTTCACGTCGTGCTCGCTTTGCACCGCCGCAACGACGTCGCTGGCGGCGCGCCATTAGGGTGTTGCTCGCGCCGCATTTGCGCGGATCAGTTGACATACGTCGTTCATCCCGGTAATCACAGCACATATAAAATCTGCACAGTTCAAGAGATGAACACCGTTATTGACACGGTTAGTGGCGCCGCAAACCTGCGGTCGCGAACCGATGGGTTTGGATATGTCGATGCTGCGTTGTGAAGGGGCCACCGATGACCGAGCGATCTATCATGATGCGTAGGACGGCGGATGACTTCTCACACATTCGACAGAGTTTGCAGCGGCGGCTGGCCGAGCTCCGCGACGAACATCAGACCGCCATGGCGGAGCTGCTGACGCTGCAACGGGACCGCCAATCGGACACTGCGGGCGACGATCAGGCCGACACCGGGACCAAGACCTTCGAGCGGGAGCAAGAGCTCACGTTGGCGCATGGCATCCTGGAACGGATCGAACAGGTCGAGCGAGCCATTGCCCGCATCGACGAGGGCAACTATGGGCAGTGTGAGCGGTGCGGCAACCAGATTCCGATAGCGAGACTCGAGGCGTTCCCGTCGGCGACGCTGTGCGTGGAGTGCAAGCAGCGGCAGGAACGTCGCTAATCCGTGGTGCCCGAGGTGTGTTCGCGCTAGTTCTTCTCGGCGCGGTCGCTCTTG
>DATATO010000026.1:0-2818 GCA_036268755.1 Mycobacteriales bacterium
GACCGCCACCCCACGCGGGTTCTGGAGAATGCGATTAGGGGCATGCTGCCCAAGAATCGCCTGGGCCGCGCGATGTTCAAGAAGCTTAAGGTGTACGCGGGCCCGAATCACCCGCACGCCGCCCAGCAGCCCACCCCGTACGAAGTCGTTCAGATGGCTCAGATTGCTCAAGAGAAGGCCGCAGCGTGACCGCTACCACAGAGACCACCACTCCCGCCGCGACGACGACAACGCCGGCGCCCGCTGCCCCGCGTAGTTTCGTCGGTGCCGAGCCGGTTCAGACCGTCGGTCGTCGTAAGAAGGCGATCGTTCGTATCCGTCTGACCCCGGGTTCGGGTGAGTTCAAGCTGGACAAGAAGGACAAGCGCCAGTTCGACGTCACCTTCGACAAGGTGCAGCAGCAGTTGATCATGGAGCCGTTCAAGGTCACCGACACGCTGAACTCCTTCGACGTTCGCGCCACCATGTCCGGCGGCGGGACCAGCGGTCAGGCCGGCGCCATGGTGCTCGCCATCGCTCGTGCGCTGATCAAGGTGGATCCAGAGTGCCGCCCGAAGCTCAAGAAGGCCGGCCTCCTGACTCGTGACCCTCGCGCCAAGGAACGGAAGAAGGCCGGTCTCAAGAAGGCGCGCAAGGCTCCGCAGTACAGCAAGCGTTGAGCCGACTCTTCGGCACAGACGGGGTGCGTGGGCTCGCCAACGGTGAGCTCACGCCCGAGCTTGCGCTCTCCGTCGGATCCGCGGCTGCGCGAGTGCTCGCGACGGACAACCGCGGTGGCGCTCCCGTTGCGGTGGTCGGTCGGGACCCGCGCGCCAGCGGTGAAATGTTGGAGGCGGCCGTCTGCGCCGGTCTCGCCAGTGCCGGCGCACAAGTGTGGCGAGTCGGTGTTCTCCCCACGCCGGCGGTCGCCTTTCTGGTGGCGAATCTCGACGCCGATCTCGGCGTTATGCTATCTGCCAGCCATAATCCGATGCCGGACAATGGCATTAAGCTTTTCGCCCGCGGTGGCCACAAACTTCCCGATGCCACGGAAGATGCTATCGAGGCCGCTGCGGCCGATCCCTCATGGCGCAGGCCGACGGGTGCTCGGGTCGGGCGGATTCATATTCGCGACGACGCCGGCGAGCGATACATCGTTCATTTACTGAACTGCGTGCCGCAGCGGTTGGACGGCATCCGTGTCGTTCTCGACGCCGCACACGGCGCCGCATCCGAGATCGGCCCCGCGCTGTTGCGCCGCGCCGGAGCTCAGGTAACCACCATCGGTACCGACCCCACCGGACTGAACATCAACGACGGCGTCGGTTCTACGCATCTGGATCCGTTGCGCGCCGCCGTGCTGGAGCACAATGCCGATATCGGCCTGGCGCTCGACGGCGACGCCGATCGCTGCCTCGCTGTTAGCGCGGACGGTGCCGTGGTCGACGGTGATCAGATCTTGGCTCTGCTCGCGGTGGGTCTTTCCGAGGCTGGGCAGCTTCGCGATCACACCGTGGTGACTACGGTGATGAGCAACCTCGGCCTGCATCTGGCGATGCGTGACCGAGGCCTCAAGGTGCTCACGACCGCGGTGGGCGACCGTTACGTGCTGGAGGCTTTGCGTGAGCGCGGGCTGTCCCTGGGCGGTGAGCAGTCCGGCCATGTGGTGATGCCCGGGTTTTCCACCACTGGCGACGGGCTATTGACGGCATTGTCGGTCCTGGCGCGAATGGTGACTTCAGGCTCCACGCTTGCCCAACTGGCCGGCATTGTGACCCGACTTCCGCAGGTATTGCGCAACGTCGAGGTGCATGACCGTTCCGCCGTGGCGCAGTCTCAGGTCGTGGCCGACGCAATAACGGCCGCGACTGAGGAACTGGGTGACTCGGGCCGGATCTTGTTGCGCCCTTCCGGCACCGAACAGCTGGTACGGATTATGGTGGAGGCCGCCACCTACGAGCAGGCGTCCGATATCGCAGACCGACTATGCGCGATCGTCGAAAAGCTCTAAGGCTCCTCAGATTCTCACTAAGTACATCTCTGGAGTCGTGACGCCCCATGGGTTGGTACCGTCGGTTCGCCGCAATAGCGCTGCCCGACGGGACACCTGACACTTCTTGGGTGCCGTATGGCTGCGACACTGGCTGCCTTGTGCCCGACGCCCCGATGATCGGCCTATGGCACCGGTTGGCCAGGTTCGTTGCCTTGGGGGTATGCGGTGGCATAACGGCGGCGCTGATCGTGCTGTTGCCGCGGCGAAGCCGGATCATGGCCTGGTCGATCCGGGTCGGATCGCGGTTCATGCTGCTGTGCCTCGGAATCCGCCTGTACACGCCAGACGGCCGACGGTCGCTGCGTCAACTCCGTCACGATGCGCGGAGGGGACTACTGGTCGCCTGTAACCATCTGTCCTGGGTAGACATTCTTTCGGTGCAGGCCACCTATGGACCCATGCGCATGGTGGCCATGGCGGAAATCAGATCGTGGCCCGTCTTGAACTGGCTGTCGGGCAAGGCCCGCACCATCTACATCGACCGTGGCCGGCTGCTGCAGCTGCCCGACACCGTCGGACGCGTTACCGCCGCCTTGGGTCGGGGCGAGACCGTCGGCGTTTTCCCGGAGGGCGCCACCTCCTGTGGCCGGCATGACCTGAGATTTCGGCCGGCGTTGTTTCAGGCCGCCATAGATGCCGACGCGGACATCGACGTGATCTCAATCGAGTACCGCTCGGCGGGGGAGCCTACGCCGCAGGCGTCGTTTCTGCGCCACGAGACGGTGTGGCCCTCGCTGTGGCGTCTGCTGGGCATACCGCGACCGTCGGCGATCCTGCGCCACGCGT
>DATATO010000027.1:0-5106 GCA_036268755.1 Mycobacteriales bacterium
GTGATGGCATGCCGTCCGCATTTCCGTGACAAGCCCGTCTGTAAACACGGCCGGCCGCTGTATTGCGCCGCCAAACACAGCACAGACGACAAGAAAGTTGGCACCCCCATGTGTGTTGATTGCTACGACCACAACAGGCACGTCGTGTGGAATCTGTTCGCTCCGCAGCTGTGGACACGGACCGCTATCGCCTGGTCACGCGCCCTCACCAAGATCGCCCGTAGGCACGGCGAAAAGGTTCGGGTCAGATACGCCAAGGTCGCCGAATTCCAACACCGCGGCCTCGTCCACTTCCACGCACTGTTGCGCCTCGATGGCTACGACCCTGCCCAGCCGGAGCAGGTTCTGCCACCGCCGGCATGCATCACCGCCCACATCTTCCAACACGCCATTGCCGATGCCGTCGCATCCACCGCCCTGACCACACCGGAACATTCCGACGCGGGGCAATCGTGGCTGATCCAATGGGGCAAACAAGTTGACGTTCGCATCGTCCGTACCGGCATGCCTGGCAGTGATGCGATCACCGAAACCCGCGTCGCCGGATATCTGGCTAAATATGCCACCAAATCCACCGAGGCTACTGGCGTCACCCTGCGGCGACTCAACGACACCACCGTCGACTACTACGCCGATCCCGATGGATCCCACCTCGAACGGCTCATCGATGCCGCCTGGACCCTTGGCCGGCCAGACCCGCAGGCCACTGACAGTGGTGACACGGCCCCGGGACCATTCGAAGGCCTACGTCGTGGCGCTCACCAATACGGCTTCGCCGGGCACTTCTCCACCAAAAGCCAGAAGTATTCAACGACCTTGAGTCGACTTCGTACCGCCCGACGTATCGCCGCTGTTCGCGGGGTGAACCCATCCGCCGCCACCCCGGTCGATCTCTCCAACGACGCCGACGAAGCCACCACCGTGACTCTCGCGGAATGGACCTACCACGGCTCCGGCTGGCTCACACTCGCCGACGCCGCCCTAGCCATGCAAGCCGCCGCCGCAGCGAGGGAGAGAAAACCCGCAAACCTCACCCACCAGCCCTAACCCATTCGACCGCAGAAAGGAACTACCGATGAACCGGGACATTGTCGACAGCATGGCGGTGCGCATCATCGCCACCTACACCAACACCAAACACCTGATTGAACTGCTGCAACGTGAATACACCGAAGACTTCCACACCCTGTATTTCACGCCCGAACTATCGCCCCACCCAGGACACGGAACCACCTACCTGATCATCAACTTCTTCCAACCCCGCGACGGTGATACGGCATGACCGACAACCGAGGCGGCACCTATCCAAAACCCGAAGGCGCCGACCAGAGTGGCGGTCAGAAGAGACAACCGGAAGGAGAGGAACCCGAGAACAAGCCCAAAAAACCCGGCCGCCGCGGCGTATTCGACATCTACGCCGCCTACAACCCCAAACAAGGCCAAGCCCGCGTCGGCCTCAGCATCACCATCAGCCGAAAACCAGGAACCAAACGATAAGGAGGGAACTGATGGAGGTTAAAAGCGTCCGACCGGCTCAGGCCGCACGGCTACTGAATATCTGCCGTGACACGGTGTACACCCTGCTTCGTTCGGGTGCGCTTCGTTCGGTCAAGGTGGGTCGAGCCCGGCTCATTTCGATCGCAGCTATTGAAGAGTTCCTGTCGAATACAGAGGTTGTCTGATGGGGACTGCGAAACGCCGTCGGTCGCATGGTGAGGGCTCGGTTTATCAGCGCAAATCTGATGGGCGCTGGGTGGCTGCTATCGACGCCGGCTATGTCAACGGGAAACGTCGCCGTGCTACCGGATATGGCGCAACGGAGAAAGAAGCATTAGCAGAACGTGACTCGATTCGTAACAAACTTCAGGCCGGTGTGGATCTCACTAAGCGGCGAACTTTGGCAACGTGGCTTCATGAATGGCTGACGATCAAGGAGGGTAAGGGGCTGAGTTCTACAACGCTGGACCGCTACCGCATCGCGATAGATAAGCATCTAATACCTGGACTAGGCCGGTTCAAGCTGGATGCTCTCAACGCTCGGCATGTGCAGCAGTTTTTCGAGAGCTATCAGGGTAAGGCTAGACCGGCCTCGATTATCAAGATTCATGCTGTTCTGCGTGCCTCGCTTTCTACGGCCATGTCCTTTGATCTCGTACAACGTAATGTTGCTAAAGCGGTTAAACCCGCAACACACAGCCGTGATGAACGAAGGGTTCTGACGGTTGATGAAGCAAAAGTGCTGTTGTCGAAGCTCTCTGGTAATCGCTTGGAAAAGCTCTTCCTCGTCGCCATCGCAACGGGTATGCGTCGTAGTGAGCTTGTGGGGTTGCGTTGGATAGACGTCGATTTCGATCAGGAGCACCTGTGGGTACGGCAGAAACTGGTACGCACATCACGTGGGCTCGAATTTGGACCTCCGAAAACCCACAGGTCGAAGCGCCCAATCCCACTTTCGATGATCGCGTTTAACGCTCTTTGCCAACAGCGAGGCCTACAGGCCTGGGAACGGTACATGGCTGGTGAGCATTGGGCTAATTACGGTCTAGTGTTTAGCTCCACTATTGGGACTCCGATGGAACCTCGTAACGTAAACCGAACGTTTGAAGCTATACGTGCTGAGGCCGGTTTACCGTGGGTGGATCTGCACGACCTTCGCCATGCTTTCGCTACCTATCTCCTAGACGACGGTGAAGATCTACGCACGGTCATGGAACTGCTGGGCCATTCAACGATCCGGCTTGCCGCCGACACCTATGGTCATGTTCTTCAAGCGAAAGCACGCCGTGCAACTACGGCAATCGATTGGGCGTTTGCCTCATGATCGCCGCGTTGGCTACATATTTGGCTACACTCGCCCTGGATCTAATCTGCCGGAGCATTGTTTGTGCTGGTGGAGACGAGGGGAATCGAACCCCTAACCCCTGCCTTGCAAAGGCAGTGCTCTGCCAATTGAGCTACGTCCCCGAATAAGGGCTTGAAAGCTAGGCCTTCACTGCCTCGGCGGCCGGCGGTAGGTATGGCGCGCTCATGGCCTCTTGCCACAGCTCCCGCTCTTCCCGAACTGTACGAAGCTTTCTAAGGACCAGTAACACCGTACCGGCCACAGCCGCAACCAATGCCAACCGCTTAATCACGAAGCAACCCCCTCATCGCATAGACACTTTTGGATGCTACTCGACTCCCGCATGAACCCACATTCCATACGGAAGAAGCGGGTCGGAGGGGGTCTGGGTGGAGCGAAGCTCCCCCAGATCGCTCGCCGAAGGCGAGCACAGATGACGAGTGAGTGATGGTTTGTGCGTTCCACAAACACAATTCACCCGACTCACTCGTGGGGCTAGAAGGAATCGAACCTTCGACCTCATCGTTATCAGCGATGCGCTCTAACCGACTGAGCTATAGCCCCGGGTGCGGGCATAGATTACCCCACCAGCTAGGGCTACTCGCGCTCGGCCAGTGTCAATTCGACTCCGCCGGCAAGATCGGCGCAGACATTGTAAATAAACGCACCGAGCGTGGCCATGGCGGTGAAGAGAACCATGTTGACAGCGCCCAGCAGCGCCGACCCGCCGATGACGAACTTGGCGTCGATCTCGAAGGCGGTTCCGCTCGAATCATCGCTGGTAGTAAGCGACCTTACGGTCTCGTTCAGGCTGTCGAACACGCCCATGGCGTCGAGCACGGTGTACAGAATCGCCGAGGCGACCACACCCATGACGAACAGCACGAAGGCCACCGCGAACGAGAATTTCATCATCGACCAGGGATCGATCTTTTTCAGTTGCAGCCGCGCCCGCCGGGGGCCGCGCCCGGCGGCCGAGGCGACCGCCTCCCGGGCTTTATTGACGGCCTCGCTGAATTGAAACTTTTCTCGAGACGCCTGTGGCTTCGGGGAAAGCATCGCGTGCGAATCGACGTGCGCTGCTGCCACCACATGCTCCGGCGTCGGACGCTGCGCCGACTTCGAGACAGCGGCCACTCGATCGAGGGGAGACTGAGGCTGCTGGACTTCGTGGGGACTCGGCCGGGTGGCGTTGCTGTTGCCGGAACTACCGCCGCCGTTGTTCCCGCTGCCGGGCGCGAGAACCGGCGGCCACGCGGGCGTGGGTGCCTGGGGCATCGACACCGGTCGTGGCTTCGCCGACGTGGGGCCTACCGAGACAGTCGACTGCTCGTCATAGGACGCAGAGGTTTCGGACCTCGCGGTGGCGTCCGTCGATGTCGAAGAGCCGCCTGCTCCGTGGGCACCCTGGTCGGCGCTGCCGTTAGCGTCGCTCATTTACTCATCCCGTTCGTCTGGCTCATCTACGTTGCGTGCCATAGCCACCAGCGTGACGCCTGTCGGCAAATCCATCAACTTCACACCCATGGTGTTGCGATCCCTCGTGCGTCGGACTGGCCTGACCGGAGTACGAATGACGCCACCATTTGAGGTTATCGCGAACAACTCATCTTCGCTCGAAACGGCAAGAGCTCCTACTAAACTGCCGCGTTTTGTCACAATTCGTGCGGTTATTACGCCCTTGCCGCCGCGGCCCTGCACCGGATATTCCTCGATCGGCGTTCGCTTGGCGAAGCCTCCCTCGGTGGCCACCAGCACATCCATACCGTCGCGCACGAGCTCCATGGCGAGCAGTTCGTCGCCGTCGGCGAAGCGCATGCCGATCACACCGCTCGTCGCCCGACCCATGGGTCGCAGCGTGTCGTCGCTGGCCTTGAACCTGATCGATTGGGCATGCTTGCTGACCAGGAGCAGGTCGTCGTCGGAGGTAATAAGAGCAGCCCCCATCAACTCGTCATCGTCGCGCAGATTTACCGCGATGATGCCACCTTGCCGGTTGGAGTCAAACTCCGTCAATGAGGTCTTCTTCACCAAACCCCGTTTGGTGGCCAGCACCAGATACGGCGCGACGTCATAGTCGGAAATCTGGATGATCTGGGCAATGTGTTCATCGGGCTGGAAAGCCAACAGATTAGCGACATGTTGGCCACGGGCCGCCCGGTTGGCCTCGGGAAGCTCGTATGTCTTGGCTCGGTAAACCCGGCCCTTGTTGGTGAAGAACAGAATCCAGTCGTGGGTCGAGCACACGAAGAAGTGCGCCACGA
>DATATO010000028.1:0-2918 GCA_036268755.1 Mycobacteriales bacterium
ACGCCGGAGCAGAACGCCAGCTACGCGGCCACCGCCACCGAGTACGGCATCCCGGTCGGCATCCAGGACTACATCACGTCGGTGACCTCACCCGCCCGTGCCGCGGTGGTGCCGCCGTTGCTGGTCTCGGTCACCGCGATCGAGGCCGGGCTGGTCCCGGTGCCGCCCAGTCATCCAAAGATCACCCGGCTCCTCGCCGGCCACCTGGACCCGCAGCGCGGCAGATCGGCGGCCCCTAAGGCGATCGAGGTGCATAGCCAGGCCCGGGTGACCGTGAACCGGGACTGGACCGTCGCCGGGGCCTGGCTGCTGGAGACGCCGTCGTATGGGCAGGTGGCCGGTGACCTGGCCGAGGCTGGGCAGCGGCTGCTGACCCCGGATGAGTGGGAGCACGCGTGCGGCGCGGGCGCGGCCACGCTGTTCCGATGGGGCGATGACTGCCCGCCGGACACCGTACCCGATGGGTCCACCACCGGGCCGCACCGTGAGCCGAACCGGTTCGGGCTGGACATCGCCCAGGACCCCTACCGGACCGAGCGGACCGCCGACCCCTCGGTGGTATGCGGCGGAGACGGCGGCGGCATAATCTGCGGCGGGGCCGGCGCGTTCGTGTCCTGGCTCACCATCGCCACCGCCTACCGGGACCCTCCCGCGTCCGCGCCTGTGCTGGAAAACAACACCCGCATGTACCTGCGCCCAGCCATCCCGCTGTAACCACAATCAGAGACAACCGAACCACCCGGCCACCAGGAACGAGGAAGCGGAAGGCATGACGGCTAGCCATCCTGACCCCGCAACAGCGGATGCGCAAGATTACGTGCCATGCCCGCAGGCCACCGCGGTGAGTCCTTAGGCTGTGCGCGGGCTCAGGCTTGTTCCGCGGCTGTGTGCTGGCCGCAGTCGTGTCCTTGGGAGCCGCGCCAGATGATGACGTCGAGGGTTCCGCATGTGCGCGCCGCCAAGTGCCCTGCCCCTGTGCCCCTTACATTCACGCTGCAGCGCGGCAGACTGTCCCTATGGAGTATGTGCGTGCGGCGACCAAGTATGGCCTGAGCGTAGAGAGGGGGACTGATCGCGTTCCAGACGATGGGAGCTACCACTTGCTCGTCGATGACGAGATCGTCCTGTCAACTCCGGTCGAAGCGCTGGCACTCGCCGAACTGGAAGAAGCCAAGGCAGCCCGCCAGGCTCAGGGCCGCGAGTTGCTGCGCCGTGAGATGGCAGCCTCCGACGTCCACGCCTTCCGTGCCGCCAACTATGCGGAGAAACAGGGGCGCGACCACGGAAAGGGAGGCCGCGGCGTCGGTCGTCGATAGCGAGGGCTCAGCCTGATTAACCTTCCTCTACGGCACCCTGGTCAATGACAAGTAGATCAATAGTCGCGGCGAGCAGCTTCTCAGGGCCGATTAGCATATTCCACGCTGAACGCCATCTACTATCCGTCACAAGCTCGCGGTGAGCTGCCGGTATTCGATACTCTGTATTCATTTCCATAAGTTCAGCGAGCAATCCACCCAGCAACTGCGGGTTCACCTGCATCCGGTCCAATTGGCGCCCTATCGCACGCTGCACTTCGTTGCTCGGCGATTCCATCGCCGATCGGGTCGCATAGATGACTTGGCCTAGCGTCCGGCATGAATCGTGAAGAGCAACGTTATCCCCAAACGCTGGGTCAATTATCCGCTCATGCAACAGCACTTCGACGCTGGCGCAAATGCCGATCACGGGCCCCGAGAAGTCGGCCGTAACGTCTAGTGAGAAGCCTACGTATTCAGACGTGGCCAGCATCGTCCGGACGTCGGAAGACAAGACCAACCATCGTTCATCCTCGATCATTGCCTGCACACGACGTCGCGACGCATCCAGGACGTTGGTCGGCAACGATAGGGCGAGTGCTTGAAGTTCGGCAAGCCTTGCTCTCACTTGGCCTTCCTCGACCGCTTCCGGGTCGGCGGAGTCGGAACCTATGCCGTCATCGAAAAGCGGAGAGATATCCAGCAACTGGAGTAGCATCCGAGCGATCGGAGCGAGGCCCGCAAGCGACGACCGCGCGGCAGGGTTTAGTGCAACGGCATACAAGTCACCCAGGTTCTCGGGTATCTCATAATGATATTGGGGATGACTCTCTTGGCTGGTAGTGTGGTAAATAATCGCTCCAAACGGAGCGCTGGTGACGGAGAAGTTATCAAAGTACCCGAGGATCTTGTATAGCTCCTCAGTTGGCGGGCCGCTACGCTGACGTAGTTTCGGGTCGAGGATCGCAACGTATTCCTCGTTGTTTACGCGGCGAATCGCATGGGCAACAATGTCAGGCACGCCGCCCAGCGTCCTATCGCCATCGCCGGTTTTATGCCACCTGGCGCGGAAACGCGGCGAGACAGTTGCCAGCGAATGCTGAAAATATAGTTTCAGCACTCCGGCAGGCCTATCCCATGTATAGGCAGCTCCGGTCGATCGCCAATCACCATTAAGCACTGGAGGGTCAACTGCGAGTTGTCGGGAGACTTCTTCAGCTATTTCCTGAAGGCACCACAGCTCGAATAGCTTTGTATCGAAACGATCGCCGTAGAATGCCCAGTCGATTTCGCCTGGATTTGTCGCAGCGTCACCGTCCAGCGACTGCCGTACCCAAGAGACTAGATCACTGTAAGGGCTCGCGTTAGAAACTTCCCGCCGACGAAGCCGCACAGAAACCTGCCGGATCAGATTACGCTCTGTGCGGCCGCGGCTCACTTGCCGAGCCGCTGGCAGACATCCGACGAGGCTAGGCAGCTCTACCAACTTGCCCAGCGCTTGACGTTGGGAGCTGAACTCTCGTCTCTCTGGCCCGTCAATGGGAATATTGCATGCGGTGAAGGACTCCCTCAGCTCGCGCAGGAGCCAGAGCGCCGCGTAGACGGCGAGAACGTTTTCGGGCG
>DATATO010000029.1:0-14181 GCA_036268755.1 Mycobacteriales bacterium
GCCGACGCCGGCGAATGGATCTTTGAGATCGCCGACGCCGGTGCCCAGGTGGTTGTCGATTTCACCCGCCCGGACGTGGTGATGGACAATCTCCGCTGGTGCATCGATCAGGGCATCTCGATTGTGGTCGGCACCTCCGGATTCGACGAGGAGCGGTTGCAAACCGTGCGGGAGTGGCTTTCGCAGAAGCCCGAGGTCGGCGTGATTGTCGCCCCCAATTTTGCCATCGGAGCCGTACTGATGATGCAGTACGCGGCTAAGGCCGCGCGATTCTATGAATCGGCCGAGGTCGTCGAGCTGCACCATCCCGACAAGGTGGATGCGCCCAGCGGCACTGCCACACGCACCGCTGAGGTGATCGCGCAGGCTCGACGGGAGGCGGGGCAATTGCAGGCCCCCGACGCGACCACCGACGGCAGGGACGGCGCCCGCGGCGCCGACATCGCGGGTGTGCCGGTGCATGCGGTTCGACTGCGAGGGTTGGTCGCGCACCAGGAGGTGTTATTCGGCGGGGTCGGCGAGACGCTGACCATCCGACACGACACTTATGACCGTGCCGCCTTTATGCCCGGGGTGCTGCTCGCGGTGCGGGCTGTACTGCACCGTCCCGGTCTCACCGTCGACCTCGACTCGTTGTTGGACGATTTAGTCCCCTAAGCCGGCTACCACTGAGCCGACCGGCGGATAGCGGTAGGGCAGATTCGCAGACATTGGCCCGCAAACCGAACGTCCTTTACGGAATGGGCCCCGCGGCCCAAGCGGTAGCATTAGATTTGGTTGGAGACCCCTACTCCATCGAGATTCCCCATACGAATCTCGCTTTTTTCGAGGAAATGCCGTGAAGATCAGCAAGCCAGTAGGCATATCGGTGGTCTTGACGGCGCTTGCGGGCATGCTGGCACTATCGGTCGTTTCGTGGGTAGAGGGCACGCCGGCCGCTCAGCCCGCCAAGTCCCTGTCAAGCTCGCAGTCCCGGGTGAGTGCACCGCTGCGGATTATGCCGCTGGGTGACTCGATCAGCAAAGATGACGGTGCCGGAAATCCGGGCGCCTACCGGACTCCGTTATGGGAGTTGGCGCAGGAGGACGGGGTACCGATCGATTTCGTCGGAAGCCTGTCGAACGGCCCGGTTGAGCTGCCGGACAAGGACCATGAGGGGCATGGCGGCTTCTCTATTCAGCAGCTCGACGGTGTAGTCGCGCCGACCCTGCGCGCGCATCGCCCCAACGTCATTCTGCTGCATATCGGATCGAACGACATGTACAAAAACGATGTTCCGCTCGCCTCGCGGCAGTTGTCCGCCCTCGTCGACCACATCACCGCGGTGGCGCCCAACGCGAGACTGTACGTGGCCGGCATCATTCCGCAGCCTAAATATGAGAATCAGGTTCGGCAATTCAACAAGGCGACCCGGGCGATGGTGGGGCAAAAGGCCGCCATAGGTGCCAACGTGAAGTTCGTCGACATGCATGCCGCCTTAACCGCCAACGACCTGCATGACGGCCTTCATCCCACGCCTGAGGGCTACGAAAAGATGGCCGAAGTCTGGTGGTCGGCCATTATCGCGGATTATCCCGGGAGTTGATCGGATTCGCACGCGGATGTTCCGCGAGCATTAATGCACACCAGGGCGGCAACTATTCGGAGTGTTAACTTCCTGCATGAGCTCGCTGGCCGAGCTATCACCGCTCGAGCTTGTGACCCGGCCCATCGGCCTCGCTCGCCGCTTGCACGGCAGGATTGGCGCCGAAAAAACGTCCGTCACTCCGGAAAGACGGCGAGGGCGACGGAAGAAGAATCGTCCAGCGTAAGGGCCGGTGCGGTGGTCACCTCTCGGCGGGTCGCGCAACGCAGCTCCAGCCTGACTGGTATTCCGCGATGGCTATTTTTAGGGCCCGGGGACACGAACCGCACCGGCCTCGCAATTTAACCAGTGGGACGGCGGGAACATTCCCGCGGTCCCACTGGTCGGCTTCGACTGCTAGGAGTCCAGTGCCGCATCCAGCGTGATGTTGGTTCCGGCCAGGGCCTTACTCACCGGACAGGTCTGCTCTGCCTTCTGTGCGAGCTGCTGAAACTTTTCCGCGTCCACGCCGGCAACCTTTGCCCGGAGCGCGATAGCGATCCCGGTGATCGCGAAACCGCCGTCGTCTTGGCCCAGTGTCACCTCTGCGCTGACATCAATAGTGTCGGCTGTGAGTCCCTCGGATCCCAGCACTCCGGACAGGTTCATCGCCAAACACGAGGAATGCGCCGCGGCGATCAGCTCCTCCGGGCTGGTCTGTCCGTCGGGGCTACCTGCCCGGGTGGGGAAGGACACCGGGAACTGCCCTGCGTTGGACGAGTCCAAGGTCACCTCACCGGCACCGGACTGTAGCCCACCCTTCCAGCGGGTGGTTGCGTCACGAGTTGGCATTACGTCTCCTTAAGTTTCGGCGCGGTTTGTGTGCTGATATCGCCGGCGCCTACTGAGGCTAGCGCGGAATCGGTAAGTCGGTACACAGTCCAGTCCTGCATAGGCTCGGCACCCAGCGCCTTATAGAGCCCGATCGCCGGCGTGTTCCAGTTCAGCACCCACCATTCCAGGCGCGAATAACCTTGGCTGATGCATTCCTCCGCCAAGGTGGCCAACAGCGCCCGACCTAGACCCGTGCCCCGATGGCTAGGCCGGACGTACAGGTCCTCGAGGTAAATGCCGTGGGTGCCGCGCCACGTGGAGAAGTTGAGAAACCATAACGCGCAACCCACGGTCTCACCATCGACCTCGGCGACATGACCGAACAGGGCAGGCGAGGGACGGAACAGCGCGGTGCGGAGCTGATCCTCGGTTAGGTGGCAGCTGTCGGGTTCGCGCTCGTACTCGGCGAGCTCGTGCACCAACCCCACCGCCGCCGCCACGTCTTGTTCCTTGATACGTCGAATGCGCCGGTCGGTCATGTCTCTCCTTAGCGTTCTGAGGGGCTCGGAAGCGGCGTGAGCACATGATTGCGCACGTGCTGATAGATCACCGAAGTGGTGACGCTCGCTATCTCGGGATGTTTTGTGAGCCTATCGAGTACGAAATCCTGCAGTTGCGTTGTACCCTGCACCGCGACATGGATCAGGACGCCGCTTTCACCGGCTGTGATGTATAGGGCGACTGCTTCGGGTAGGTCGGTAACGAAGCGGCGAAAACCATCTATGACTGCCCGAGACTGGGGCCGAAGCTTCACCGCAATGAGCGCCTCCACTCGGCGGTTCAGTGCCGAGAGATCGATCTCCGCGTGGACGCCGGCAATGACGCCGGCTTCCTGCAGGCGGCGAGTGCGTTCGAGGCAGGTTGAGGGGGCTACACCTAGCGCGGCCGCGACTTCCCGATTGGTCGACCGCCCATCTGCTTGAAGTCTCTTAATGATGGCCGTATCAAGTTCATCGATCATGATCTTCTGTCCTACTTAACCGAATTAAGTTCAATTAATTGGCGCTAAGCCTTGAAGTTCAGCTTCAATGTTGCCATAGCACAACTCTTTATAGGGAAAGTAATGACAAACGCCGAATTAAAGCAAGATTCGTCAGCCGAGCCCTTCGAACGCATATCGACCAAGCTCGCCATCGTCGTCAGGGACGACCTCCCCACCTGGCAGAAGCTCAATGTCACCGCCTTCATGGCCAGTGGCATTGCTGCCAGCCAGCCCGGAATCATCGGTGAGTCCTATTCAGATGCCTCTGGCACCAAATACCTCCCCATCTTCAGATGTCCAGTTCTGGTGTTCGCCGGCAACGCATCCCAACTGCGGCGTGCATTTGATCGTGCGGTCCAACGGGGTATCCAGTCGGCGATCTTTACCGCCGACATGTTTGCTACCGGCAACGATGTCGACAACCGCCGTGTGGTTCGCGCGGTTGAATTCGACAAGCTCGATGTGGTGGGCTTCGGTTTCGTTGCCGAGCGCAAGGCCACTGACAAGGTCCTTAAGGGGGTCCACCTGCACGGCTAGCCGGCCGATTCGAGATGATCGCTGGCATGAGTGAGAAACGTGCTGCGGAAAGGCGTCCAGTCACGATTGTTACCGGTGGCGGCCGCGGCATTGGGGCGGCCACCGCCCTCTATTTGGCTCGCGCGGGCCATGACGTGGCTATCTGTTTTCGACGTGATGCCGACTCCGCCCGCCAGGTGGTCGATGACGCGGCGCGGCTGGGCGCCGCAAGCTGTGCGGTCCGTGCTGATGTGACGCGAGAGGCCGACGTCGACCGGCTGTTCGCCCGCGCTCAGGACGAGCTCGGCGCCGTGACCGGACTGGTGAACAACGCCGGTGCCACGGGGATGATCGCGGACCTGGTCGATACTCCGGTCGCCACGCTACGTGGCGTCATCGAGCTCAACCTCGTCGGCACCTTGCTGTGCTGTCGGCGCGCGGCACATGCCATGTCGACCCGTCACGGCGGCGGGGGCGGCGCCATCGTGAACGTGTCGTCGTCCGCGGCCACTCTGGGATCGCCGCACCAGTACGTCCACTATGCCGCGGCCAAGGCGGGGGTGGACACGCTCACGGTAGGGCTGGCGCAGGAGCTCGCGGCTGAGGGTATTCGGGTGAACGCCGTGGCTCCCGGCATGGTGCGGACCCGAATTCACGCCGACGCCGGAGACGCCAGTCGGATCGTCCGGCTGGCACCGACTGTCCCGCTCGGCCGCCCTGGTGAACCGGAGGAAATCGCGCCCGCGATCGGCTGGCTGCTCTCCGCCGAGGCCTCGTACGCCACCGGTGCGATTCTTCGGGTTGCTGGCGGCCGCTGACGGCCGCTGAGAATCAACTCAGCCTGAAGTCCATGTCCGGTTCGATCTGGGCGGTGTCCATCTGCGCCTTCTGTAGCTGGCCCGAATAGTCCCAGTTCATGGACTGCCATCGCGTGAACTGATCCAGCACCCACATGCCGGACTGTCTACTCCCGTTGCCGGACTTGCCGTTGCCGCCGAACGGCAGGTGCGCCTCCGCGCCGGAGGTGGAGTTGTTGACGCTGATCATTCCCGCGCCGACGCCTCGTCGAAACGTAAATGCGGTGCGCGGATCGTTGGTGTAGATGGCAGCCGAAAGCCCGTAGCCGGGCGCGTTCGCCAGCTCTATCGCCTCATCGAGCCGGTCGTAGACCGTCACCCCTACTATCGGGCCGAAGGTCTCCTCGGTGAAAATGGCGTCATTCGGCCGCAGGCCGGAGACGATGCTGGGATGGTAAAACCGCCCGTCCGCGGGCTCCCCGACGAACCCGGCCCGCGGATTGTCGGCGGTGATCCTGCCCATGCCGGTCGACCCGGAGACCGTGTGGTGGCCGTCTATCCAGCTGAGGAATTCTTCGAATCTCTCGGCGAATCGCTCGTCCATCATGGGCCCGTACAGCACATCCTTGGTGGGGTCACCGATCACCGCCGCCCGCACGGCGTCGGTGAACCGCCGGAGAAACTCCTCGTGCACGCTGCGATGGGCCAGCACCGTGCCCAGCGAGGTGCAGCGCTGCCCCGCGGTCCCGAACCCGGAGAACAGCGCCCCCTCCGCCGCGAGATCGAGATCCGCATCCGGCGCAATCACCATGGGATTCTTGCCACCGAGTTCGAGGCAGGCGCTTTGCAGGTGGCGGCCGCACAGCTCGCCGATGCGGGAACCCACGGCGCTGGAGCCGGTGAAGCCCACTTTGTTGACGGTTCGCTCACCTAGAGCCTGCTCCAGCCCCGCATAGGTGTTGGGGCCGTCCGCATGCACGATATTGAGCACCCCGTTCGGTAGGCCGGCGGCGGTGAACAGCTGATACAGCGCATGTGCGCACGCCGCCGCATAGGGTGCCGGCTTCCAGACCACGGTGTTTCCGCACAGCAGCGCCGGCACGATATACCAGCTAGGCACCGCCACCGGAAAGTTTCCCGCCGTGATCACCGCTATGACACCGACCGGCTCCCGGAATGTGAACAGTTGTTTGTTCGACATCTCCGACGGAACGGTCTGGCCATATAGGCGGCGGCCTTCGCCCAAAAAGAAGTCGCAGGTGTCGATGATCTCCTGAACCTCACCGACCGCCTCGGGCCCGGGCTTCCCGACCTCCGCGGTGACCAGAGCGGCCAGGGCCGTCTTGTTTGCCTCGACCAAACGCCCCACGGCGGAGATCACCCGCCCGCGCACGGGCGCCGGAACGCTGGCCCACGCTAGCTGTGCCGTCTTCGCCTCGGCGCAGGCAAGCGCAAAGATCTCGGCGGAGGCGAAACTCACCTCCGCCACACGTTCGCTTTCCCGGCTGGGATTTACCGATATGTACTGCCCGGCTGCTTCTCCGGTAACTGACCGGCCCCCGATGATCGACTCGAGTCGAGCGGTCACGATGTCCTCCTTGATCACGAGCTCTCGCAAAACTACACAGCCGCCAACACCCGATTGAGTGCCTCCAGGGCCTGATCCAGCTCGTCTTTCGTGACGTTGAGCGCCGGACGGAAGCGCACGCTGCGCTCGCCGCAGCGCAGGACGAGCACATGCTCCCGCTCGCGAAGCCCGGTGACAATCCGGTTACGGGTCTCGGCGTCGACGGCATCGAACGCGCACATCAGCCCACGGCCGCGGGCATTGGACACCAGCGTTGCGTGCCGCCCCACGACGTTGCCGAGCCGCGCCAGGAACCTGGCGCCCTTGACGGCGGCCTGCGCGATGAAACCCTCGCGTTCGATGGTTTGTAGCAGCCGGGTGGAGCGCACCATGTCGGTGAGGCCCCCACCCCAGGTGGAGTTGATGCGTCCGCTGACGGCGAAGACATGATCCGGAATCTCGGTGACTCGACGACCGGCCATCACCCCACATACCTGCAGTTTCTTACCGAAGGCCACAACGTCGGGTTCTAACCCCAGCTGCTGGTAGGCCCAGTTGGTCCCGGTCAGGCCGCCACCGGTCTGCACCTCGTCGAGAATAAATAGCGCGTCATTATCCCGACACAGCTGCTGCATGGCGCGGAGGAACTCCGAGCGCATGTGGTTATCCCCGCCCTCGCCCTGGATAGGCTCCGCGATGAAACACGCGATGTCGTGGGGGTGTGCCGCAAAGGCTGCCCCGGCCTGAGCAAGAGCCTGTTGTTCCGCGGCGATTGTTTCCTTGAGGTGTTCCTCGAGCGGGAAGCGAACCGCCGGAACGTCGATGCGAGGCCAATCGAACTTGGGAAAACGGGCGGTCTTCACCGGGTCGGTGTTGGTCAGCGACATGGTATAGCCGCTGCGACCGTGGAAGGCCTTGCGCAGATGGAGCACCCTCGTGCCCAACTCGGGAGAGCGGCCCGCGGCCTCGTTGCGACGGCTCTTCCAGTCGAAGGCGCACTTGAGTGCGTTTTCGACTGCGGGGGCGCCGCCTTCGATGAAGAACAGCAGTGGAAGTTCTGGATCACCGAGCACTCGGCTGAACGTCGCAACGAACTCGGCGAAATAGGTGGTGTAGATTTCGCTGTTGGCGGGTTTGTTGGCGGCGACATTCGCCAGCAGCCGCATGAACTCCGGATCTTCGACGATGGCAGTGGGATTTATGCCGAGCGGGGCGGAGGCAAAGAAGGTATACAGGTCCAGGTATTGCTGCCCGGTAACGGCGTCCACCAGCGACGATCCGTGACTCTTCTCCAAATCCACCACGAAGGGGAATCCGTCTAAAAGGCAATGACCCGAGAGCACGTCGAACACCCTTTCGGGCGCTACGGTTCCAGCACCGACGGGGTTAGGTCTGTGGCTCATGCGTGCCTCCCGAGGAATCGGCGTGAGCGAAACATACCGCAGAGCTATGACAGGGCAGGAGAATTTCCCGCCCGGTATGTCCGGCGAAGAGAGATATTTGCGCCGGGTACGGTCATTGAGTGCATGCTGAGCGGGAATTCGTTGTCACCGTCAACCGGGACCAGATCGCACAGGCGAGGAAGCAGGTACTCGCCAAACTCAACTCCTTTGGCGCCGTGACGATGCTGCTGGGCGCCGTCATTGCGGGATTCGCGCCGGTTTACCTTGCGATGTCGAATAACCGCGGCGCGATCATGATTGGAGTCATTGGTCTGATCGTGCTGTGGTTCGGCGTCATCCGGCTCATCATGGGGCGCCGCCTTAGCCGATCCTGGGAGCGGGTTGGGATATCACCGGTCGCCATGCGCATCGGGGCGGCCGGCCTGCGATGCAGTATCGATGCCGCACCCGACTCGATTTTTCTGCCCTGGCACACCATTGCGCGAGTGTGGTTGTTCCGGCGCGGCGGCCGGGAGAACATCGTGCTCGATCTGGCGCCCGGAACCACCACACAGACCGCCGGCGTCGAGGGCCTGGAGCATCCAAAGGTGCAGCGCATTCTGCACACTAAGGTGCTCGGCATCACAGGTCTGCGATACGCGGTATCCACCCTGGAGCAACCCGTGCCCACCATCAGCCAGGCGATGTTTCAGGCGAGCGGCGGTCGGGTCTGGATCAGCTGAGCGCGGCTGTGTAACTTCCCGTTCATCCTGCCCCAGCGGCGGGGTGGGAGACCGAAGACCTCCCGCCCGAGTCGAATCGCCGTGGCGGAGATCTTTAGGAGGCGTTCTCGTGGCATTGCCCGATCTCGGTGTGGTCTCTCATCAGGTGACCCATTCCCCGGACATTGTGGTAGGCGAGGATGGGCTGGCTCGGCCTAGGTGGGCAGCGAAGGATCCATTACTCCGGGAGTATTACGACACCGAGTGGGGTATGCCTGTTCGTGAGGAAATGGCGCTGTTTGAGCGCATCAGCCTGGAGGCCTTTCAGTCTGGGCTGTCATGGGTGACCATTCTGCGCAAGCGTCCGGCATTCCGGTCGGCGTTCGACCAGTTCGATCCGGACAAGATCGCCGGCTATACGGATGTCGACGCGCAGCGGCTCCTGGATAACCCCGCGATTATCCGCAATCGGGCAAAGATTCGCGCCACCGTCGGCAATGCCCAAGCAACCGTTGCGCTGCGGGGCGAGGGAGGCCTCGTGGATCTCGTATGGTCGTTCCAGCCTACCGAGACGCCTCGACCGCGTCATTTTGCCGATATCTTGACGAGTTCGCCCGAGTCGGCGGCCCTATCCAAGGCACTGCGCAAGAAGGGGTTCTCTTTCGTCGGCCCTACGACTATGTATGCGTTGATGGAGGCGGTCGGTATCGTCGACACTCATCTGCTGGACAGCTACCGCCGAGGCTCGTCGGGCGTATGGCCTGTCGGGTAAGGAAGCCTGCCTAATCGCGTCGTAGTTTGAGCCTCACGGCAATGGCAAGCCAGCTCGGTAACGCCACAGTGGTGCTGCTCCAACGAAACCACTAAAGGTGGGACCGGGGGCCGACGATGTCGACGTGGCCGTGCACGGCGTCGCCCGCTGCCGTCATGGTCGCACCGATTCCCTCGAGCAGGCGGCGGGAGGCGGCGTTATCGCTGGTAGTGGAGCCGATAACGCTGGTCGCGCCCGCTTCGCGGGCCAGTTCCACCAGGTCGGCGAGGACGGAACGGCCCACGCCTTGGCCACGATGGGACCGACCGATCCAGATGCCGGCCTCAGCACTGTTGCTGCCGTCGGTCGACGGTTCCAGCCGGCCCGCGCCGATCGCCTGTCCATCCAGCCGAATGATATAGGTGGTCTCGATCGGGGCTGGGGTGTCGATCGATCGTGCCAAGTGGAATTTCCGGAATGCCTGGCGCCGCGTATCGTTCCAGCCCTCCGGTCCCGGCACCGGCGGCATCACCTCGAGCGGGTGGGCGTTCGTTACTGCCGCTTCCAGTAGATCGGGCAAATTGTCGGCCGTGAGTAGCTCCAGCTGCGGTCGATTCACGAGACCAGTTAATCACTATAGAGCGAGATCCAAGGCCGGCCGCCGAAATCTTGATCAATGGCAATTTCGAGCAGATTGCCCTTTACTTTCGTCTGATGACGGTTCCGGAGTTTCAGTCATGGTTCCGGTGCTTAATGCCCTCGCCAGTGGCGACGTTCAGCACTGGAGTGAGATGGACACAGCGGAAAGTCCTAGGTCAAGGCAGCACCGGCGCTCCGTCATCTGGCGAGCCATGCCCGGTAGGTGGCGATGACGGCCCGGCGACGCTCGGGGTGGGCGAGCACGTCAGTGTTGTCGACCCACTGTTCGATCGAGCCGATCCCGGCGGGTAGCGCCGTCAGCTCCGGGTCGGTGATCGGGGCTAGCAATGCCTGCGGGATCTCCGGCGCGATGGTGAGATAGGGACGGTCCCAAAAGGCGATGATACCCGTGTCGGGGGTGGCGAAACCGAGCTCACGTTGGAGCCGGAGGAGTTCTCGTGCCGCCGCGCCGAGCCCCCTCTCCCGGACTCGCCAATCGCCGTCCGTGGTCATAGACAGCGGCTCAATCAGCAGATCGGCGAGGGGGAGCGCGCGGAATGCCTTCTCGAACCACTTCGCATACGGCGCCCAGCGTCGATGCAGCAGGAATGCGATCCGTGCCAGGTCTTCGGTCAGGCGTAGCGACAATAGCCGGGACTGATATTCCTGGTTGCGCTCGGCGGTCCGCCCCACGAAGGGCAGCTGCTGTGTGACGCGCTGCCACGCGGATGCCAGCACATATCGTTCGACGTCCGGCGGATACCAGCCCAGCCATCGCCTGACTTGCTCCGTCTCCGACGTGGTGTCGTGGAAGATCGGACCGGCCGTAACTTCGAGAATGCTCTGGCCGGTCAACGACAGCCATTCGATGGCCGACAGTTCGGCTCGGGGCATGAGCCCGAGCCGGCTTTCGGCAAACCCGATCGCGGTAGCTACCTCCACTTTGTGGCCGGCGGTCGGGTCCCAGGTCGTGGGGAATCTGACCGGCATCCCGGCATAGGTTTTGGGCAGTTCACGCTCGAGGAGTCGCCGGAGTTCCTCGATTCGACCGCCGTCGATCTCGTCGACGAGCACGGTCAATCGGCAACCCCAGTCGTGGTCGCGGCTCATATCGTCGTCGAAACCGAGCACGTCCGAGCCCGATCCGAGGCGCCCCGCCGCATAACGGAGCCTGGGTGTCTCCCGGGCGAGCAGGGGACCGATCACGTCGCGGTGGAATCCGCGAGCCAGCTCGATACCGGCTAGCCCCGGTTGATCCATCGTTGTTTCCTTCTCTACCAGTGGCTCCGTTGCGACATCAGCACGCTGCGTCCATGATGCTCCTATCGGCGCCCGAGTTGTATGTGCATTCGCTAAGACGGGGGATCAGATGGCCGACAGCCTTCCCATTGAGCGCCGCTGGGCGGTCACCGCGTTGTTGATGTTGACGGCCGCAACCGGCCTGATCGACGCGGTGAGCTATCTGGCTCTCGGCCGGGTGTTTGTCGCCAACATGACGGGGAACGTGGTCTTCCTCGGGTTCGTGCTGAACTCGCACTCGGAGCTTACGGTGATCGCGCCGATCGTGGCCGTCGCCGGTTTTCTTGTGGGGTCCGCGTTGGGCGGACGGGCCTTCGTACTCCTAGGAAATTCACCTCGACACTGGCTCGGTGTGGTGTTCGGCGCACAGGCGGCCGCGTTACTCGTCGCGTCGTTGCTGGTAGGCGTAGGCGTGTTCCATACCGGTGAGGGCGTCACTGCCCGAGTATTGATCGCCGTCCTCGCCGTCTGTTTCGGGCTGCAGAACGCGACGGTTCGCCGGCTCGCTCCGCGGGACCTCACCACGACTGTCCTGACGATGACTCTCACCTCGCTGGCGGCCGACAGCGTGCTTGGCGGCGGCGCGGGCGCGAAACAACACCGCCGCCTCGGCTCTGTAGTAGCCATGCTTGCCGGCGCGGGCCTCGGTGCCCTGCTGCTGAATGTCACCACTGCCGGGGTCATCGTCATTGCCGCCGTCATGGTCGCTGCGGTGGCCACGATATTCGTGCTGGCGCCGGTTGGCGGACAGGAGACCTTGTCGGCCCGGCAGGGATGATCGAACTTGCGAGATACACCGCTATGTGAGGCCCCATTACGCCGGAAGGCCATATGCGTCTATGGGCCTTAACTAGCGTTTGATCGACTAGGTAGCAGGTTCAGATAGTCCCAACATCCGTTCCAGGCGGCTCACCTCGCGGTCAAAGGATGCCTCAAAGCGTTTACCTCGTAGCGGCCGCATGGCGAACTGGCGCTCCACAGTCAGCTTTCCGTCCTCGATCTCGCAGTTGACCCAACCGATGGCGCGGTCACCCCAGAACATGGGCAGCGCGTAGTACCCGAACTGCCGTTTTTCTGCCGGGGTGTATGCCTCGAAGCGGTACGCCCAGCCCCATAACTGTTCGAAGCGGGCTCGATCCCATACCGCGGGGTCGAAGGGCGCGAGGAACCTGACCCGCTGTGTGACGTCTTTGGGATGTGACGAGGAAATCTCGGTCGGCCACAGGTACCGGGCGCCGCCAATCGTCGTCTCCGACAGCCGGTTGGAGGCCAGCAGTTGGGCAACGGCCGAGTCGTGTTCGATCTTTACTCCGCCGTACCGCCCAAGTTGATTGAGCGCGCCGCGCAGACTTCCCTCCCGCACCGGCGCGAGAACGCGGGCGAGGCGCAGGGTCAGTGTCCGGTGGCGTTCGGCCTCGCTGAGGTCGTGCAGGAGTGACTCGGTTGCCGCGAAGACCTTTACTCCCGCCTCGCGGTACGCGATGCGCAGTAGACCGTGGTAGTGCAGCTGTTCCAGCGCACGGGTGGTGGCGGCGGAGAAGCCGCCCCAGCCGTTGACTGCCCGCGTTCGTCCGAATTGCTTTTCCAGCGAGCGGGGATGGGTGGGTCCCTGTTCCCGGACGACCGCCAACACTTCCGCCGCGAGGCCGCTCGGTTGATAGGCCTCATCGGGCCGCCGCCGGTCCCGCCTTGGGTGCAGCAGGCGATACAGTTCAGGCGTCATGGCGCCGTAGATGTAGAAGAACCCCTCCTCGAGCCCCAGTTTGCCGTAACGCCGCTCGAGGTCACCGCGTCGATAGCCTCCAACACGCTGATGCAGGATGAGGTCCTGCGCCCGTGCGGGCCGCCGAATTGGGTCATATTGAATGAACCCAAGTTCGCCGATCACGTTTGCCAGCGAGTCCGATGACGTCAGCAAGGCCGCATGCATGGCCATGACACGCAGGTCTTCTACGGTTGCGGGTGTGAGAGGTCTTTCCCATTTCTCAGGAATATTCACTCGGTCTCCGATCGCGGTGCCTCATTCAACGCCGCGTCGCAAGGCACTCGGTGTAAGCCGGCTCGCTCATCGGGCCGAGCCATCCGGCCCGATGAACGCCGAGCAGCCTGTTAGGCGGATGCGCTGGTGATAACGGAGAAGGAGGCGCCGAAGGGATCTGTGAGAGCGGCCATGCGACCCACCCCTTCGAGGTCGGCTGCGGGCCAGACGACTGCGCCTCCGCCCTGTTCGGCTTTAGCAACCGCCGCGTCACAGTCAATCACCTCGAAATAGGGCCGCCAATGTGGCATCACTCCGTTGGCGGTCATGTCGTCGGTGAGGCCCATGATTCCGCCGAGATTGGTCATATCGTCGCCCCCGGCCGGCCGCAGCACCGTGTAGGAGAACTCCTCTGAAGAATTTTCTACGACGTCCCAGCCGAAGATAGCTTGATAGAAGACCTTTGCCGAGTCGGAATTGCCGGTGTGGAGTTCTGTCCAACACAGGGTATTTGGCTCCGTAACAACGCCCAGCCCCGTGTTTTCCCACGGTTCCCACACTGCGAACTCGGCGCCGGTGGGATCGGTGAAGGCGGCCATACGGCCCTTATCGAAAACGTCCATCGGTGCCACTCGCACCCTGCCGCCGGCCTGTTCGACGGCCCTTGCCGTGGCTTCCGCGTCGGCACTCTGGAAGTACACCGTCCAGGCTGAACGCGCCCCGTCCTCGGTCAGCGGCCCGATAGCTGCGGTCACCTTGCCGCCGAGTGTGAACTGACCATAGCCCCCGGCATCGGGACCGAGCGAGGAAAATTCCCAACCGAACAACGAGCTGTAGAACTCGGACGCGGCCTCGACATTGGGGGTGCCGACATCGATCCAGTTGGGAGTGCCGGCTTGATAGTTGGTGGTAAGCATGGCGATGATCCTCCGTGGTCTTGTGGCGAGCGGATGACATGTGCGAGCTGCGATCATCCGGAGCATCGCAGGACGGTGTGACATTCTCCAGGGCCGTCACCGCCGGCAAGCGGACGATAATCAGTCTGAGGGGGCCTCTACCGGAAGATTCAGTTCACGAGCTGACGCAGCCA